>JAFTFE010000101.1 GCA_017449765.1 Lachnospiraceae bacterium
CTACCACCGTGTCCAACTACAATTTCATAATCTTCAATTTGTTTATCTTTCCAATATTCAACGGCACTAATTCTAAATCCATGCAAATGAAACACATCTCTACTGGGAATACCATAGATTTTTTCTAATGTTTCAGTATAATTAAAATTTATAAACAATGATTTTTCTTTTTTACTTGTTATACATTTCCTTTTTTTTAAATTAGTAATTTCAATAGAGTTAATCCATTCTGAAAATACGTTTTTTATTTCTTCTGTACATACCAGCAAATCATTAGCTTTTTCATTATAGTTTTCTTCTTTCCAATTCAAATTAATCATTCCATTTTTATCATAAGAAGATAAATCATCAATAATTTTATTTGAGTCAAATACTGAATTAATATCTAAAAAAGGAAGTGCATCTTCAAAATTATGCCAATCTTTTTTCACAAGTTTCTTATTATTCAAAAAAAGCCACATAAGAAATTTCTTATTTTCATAATCATTAATATGTGGTTCCATATGTCTATCATATGACACATCTGGTATATTAAGTGAAAAAACATTATCTAGTTCATTCTTTGTTTGTTTTATAGTACCATATAATTCTTTACATATCCATCTTCTAAAATCCTTATATTTTGTTGGTAAACCATGAGCTGAATCGAATCCATTTCCTATAATAAATAATCTTTCATACATTATTTTCTTACCTTATTCAGAGACTTTTTTGAGCAAATTAGACATTCTATCTGCTACATTTTCAGTTTCTTTTACTCTTACTTTTCCTTCAAGAGCAACAATCCATCCAAAGAACTGGTTGCTTACCACAACATCCACCTTTGCTTCAAAATGATCGTCATCCACCTTTATCAGTTTAGTGTCACGTCCAAATTGATCTATAATTACATTTGCCATATCATTTGTGCATAAAAGTGTCACTCTTTCTTCATCACCACTAAACATACGGAAATGCCTTTTTATGTAAGCATCCTTATCTTCTTTCTTAAACCGTTCACGACCTTAACGTTTTTGATTAATTTCTTCTGTATGAAGCATCTTATCTACACGGTAATGCTTTATTTCTTTGGTTTTATCATCAAAACCTATCATATAATAGTTTTCATCATCCCAGACAAGCGCCATGGACTTATATCATAAAATGCTCCATCATGCCTTAATTCCATCTTTCCGTCTACATTCCAACTATAATATTGGAATTTAACTCTATGATTATTAGCTATAGCATTTTGAATTGCATCCACAGTATAAAAAATACTTTCTTTCATACTTTTTTATTCGACCAGACACATATACTTCTCTGTCAATAAGCTTTGCATCATACAGACTTAACATATTTTCAAGTTTTCTAATCAGATCTTTAGTTTTTCTTACCGTTATAAACTTTGAAGAAGATATTGCATCTATAATAAGCCTTATTTCTGCAAGCTCAAACTCTCGAGAAACACAATGATAATATGTTTTACTTCCGCTTTGTTCCTTAACAATATCTATTCCATAATCAGTCAGTGTAGCAAGATCATCATATACGCTTTTTCTTTGTGCTTCTATATCGTACTTTGCCAATTCACTAATTATTTCAGGCATGGTAAGATAATGTGTTTCGTCTGTCTGTTCCTGCATGATTTTAGCCAAATATAGTAATTTAAGTTTTTGGTTTTTGCCTTTCATTTAATTCTCCCATATTACAAAATTCGACTTTCATATTATATCATATAAAACGATATTTATAAATAAAATTACCAAAGTATCGCATATGCCTCTACACTATCAATATTTGAAACGCCATAATACCAGATTGAAAATGGTGTATTAGCATCTGATTTTATTTCATCAACAAATGTTGAATCAATAAAAACTGCTTCTCCTTCAGAATTTCTACATACCACAGTCACAAGTGCAGAACCAACATCATATGTATTCGGATTATATATTTCACCAACTATTTTATCTGATTTAACTGCTGTATTAAATACTTCAAGCGGAATAAATTCATCATCATTTTTTATGTTTTTTATACTATATTCGCTTGTCGATAGCATTTCAAACTCAACAGTATCAGGCTTTTCATCTACAGAAAAACCTAATCCGCCAAATACAAGTTCCTGACCGGGATAAATTATACCTGAATACAAATTTGTTGTACCTAGCACAATTCCTTCTCCGTCTCTTGCAGTCATTCTTACTTCCGGACCATCAACAATATATGAATCGTTTGGATTATATAATGTTACAACATAATATAAATAATCATCATCCACTATCCATTCAGTATCCTTTATTTCTATTTCTTTATAAGACGATTTATCAACCTTTTCCACATTAAATAAGTCTTCCGAAACTCCACTATCATCCCAATCGCCCCTCTTCATAGATATAATGCCTGTCTCACCTTCAATAGTGAGTTTAAAACTCAACTCTTCATCCTTATAAGAAAACTTTTTTGTCTCATCCGATGAAGCCAATAACTCTTGCCCACCATATGTTGTTTCTGATATCCATTCATAAAAATCCACAGATGATTCAGGTTTTTCATATGTTCCTATCCAATAAACATAAGGAACATCATCTCCTTCAAACATCCAAAACACGCCTATCTTTCCATCATCACGAACAGTTGCAACCATATAGGCACCTTCATTTACATCAGACTTCCATAATCCAGTTAAATCTAAAGGCTTTGGAGTCTCCATTGTTGTTTCGCTTTCAGTAGTTTCTTCTTTTACGCTTGTTTCTTCTTTTGCACATCCGCACACTAAAAATGATAAAAAAATAACAAATAATAATGCTTTCTTCATACTTTTTACCCTCCGTAAATTAATCATCCATAAATACTTCCAACATCATAAGCATATCCCACTCTCTATCTGATTGAGCCTCTTTACATCGTTTTAAAAATTCTTTCTTTTGTTTACTATTCATTTTTTTAGTAAACTCTTTTATATCTCTTTCAGATAAACTAACATATCGTTTTTTCTTGTTTCCAAACATATTCACTTCCCCCTTATTTTTTTAAATCTCCACTACACTCTTCATAATATTTACAAGTCGGACAAAATCTGGTGCATTTTTTATGTGGCATAAGTCAGAGTATAATCCTTCTTATCATTTTCTATCTCCAATCACCAATTGTAAATCCGAGAACTACGAGCAACTGAACAAATAACATTCTAAACAGTTTTAAAATCATTATTAAAACTATAAATGGAAAGAAAGCTATATAAAAAAAATATTTCATAATAATCACGCTCCTTCTTTATTTCAATAAACCTCTAATCCTTTTGGCAACTTAATTATACAATATACCTGTGTCCCATAAAAATACCACCACTAAAAAATATAAGAAGCCAGTATTTACAGCAAAAAACCGCCCGTGTACACTATGTACACAAGCGGTCATATAATTTATCCTTATCATTTAACAGCTTTCTTTGGAGTAAAAGAAACATTTAACACCATATCAATACCGTCTGCAAGCTTTTGAAGCAATTTTATACTCGGGTTTTTTGTACCATTCTCAAGTTATGAAATCTCAGTTTGTGCTATTCCGGTTCTTTCGGAAAGTTCCTTTTGTGTTAAATTTTGAGATACTCTGGCATCAATTATAGCACGAATTACATTTAATTCCGGTACAAGTTCTACATATGCATCAGAAAAATCAGCATCTTTCATTCTATTTTTTTTATATTCTTTTAAAGTCAAAACAATCACATCCTTTATTATAATCACCATATGATATATATATATATATCATATGGTCGAGTTGTTTATAAAACAAAATTTAGAACTTGCAAGTGCCAAATTTACATATCTATTTTATAATTCGGCAGAAGTGTCTGCCAAATTATTTTCACTCATTCATCAGTTAAATTTAATCACTTGAATCGGCAACTTTTATATTGTTTAAATAATAAATTTATCTGCCAATTTATCTACCACATTATCTGCCACTTTATCTACCACATTTTAATGAAAGTCTATAATTAATTTCACTTTCAGGAAGTCGTATTCCATCTCCCAATTTATCTTTTAAATCCTTCAAACAATCACAATACACTTTTCTATCAATACATCCTTCATTTAACATTTTATCAAGCAATCCAAGTGTACCCATAACCTTCACATCTTCCGAAATAGCCGCATTTCTTAATGCACCATCTCCTGTTAGAAGCACAATGTCTCTTTTTTTAGCAATAGCAAGAGCTATTCTGTCAAATACCGAAAGCCGTCTGTATTTTGAAGACAAGTCATCAGCATAAAACAATTCATCAGCCGTAATTTCAACCCCTTTCAGTCCGAGCTCCAATAATTTTGACTTTAGCTCTGTGGGATATACCAATTCTCGTTCTATGGCTTCTTTAAACATGATATATGTATAATCTATTGAAAAAGGAATCTCAATCCTTGAAATTTTGTAAAAGTCTATCCATACATTTGTATCGCTGCTTATATATTCCACATGTCACACCTCCACGAGACCACACCTTGACTCAACGTCCTTGTATGGAATTTTTAACATTTCCGCTCCCCTTTGGATACTGATTCCTTCCTCATTGATTGCACGGTATACCAACTGCTCGAATAATAAAGGTTTTTCTTTCTCAATTCTGGACGGCTCTTTGGTACGCCATCCTGCTTTTCCGGCTTTAATATAAAAATCTTGAGCAACAGTAGATGAAACGACTCCTGCCTGAGATGAACGCATAACCAACATATACATAGATATACCATATTCTTTACAAACAAATATCATATCCTTAGTTATAGCACTTCTATGTATGCCTAATTCGCGCACTATATCATCATCGGACATTAGGAACGCACCACTTACCTCAGTCGCAAATTTTTCTTCTCCATCTTTACCTTTTACTTCAAACATCATATGCGTTAATTCATGTGCAATGGTAGAACGTATCCTTTCAGCAGTCATATTACTATTAACTACAATGTACGGATGATTATTTACAGTTCCATTCATACCTGAAAAATGGCGATTATCGATATCAAGCATCATAACTAATATACCTTGATTTTCTAATACGGTAACTAAATCTTCTATTGGACCTATTTTAGGTATTCCAAGATGAGTTCTCAATTCCAAAGCATCTTTTCTATAATCTCCCGACGCACTTAAAGAATGAATCTGAGGTGATGGTGGTATCGGATGTCCACCCAAGCAGTATACTGCGTCAAAAAACCTGCCAAAATATTCTTCAACTGATTCCCTGACATAATCTTGCTGCGATTTAGAAAAGGTGCTGTTTTTTCTAAATTCTCCATGAACAAAAATCAAGGAATCATTACGTGATGATATAAAATCAGATAAACCTACACCCAAAACCTCTGCCATTTTATTAATAATTTCAATACCCGGTTTTCTGGTTCCCTGCTCATAGTAAGTAATAGCCATAGGAGTTATGCCACACGCTTTTGCCAAATCCTTCTTACTCATATTCTTTTTTAATCTATAGTACTTCAGATTCTTATTAAACATGTCATCATCTCCTTTCATGTTTATTATATTAAAAAAATATTATTTTGTAAACACTTTTTGTTTATTTTTTAGATATAATTATATAAAATAAACAAAAAGCATATCACATATAAATTTTTTGCTGTAACAAAACTTCTCCCTGACACTTAGCAAATATCCACTGTGCCATTTACTGTGCCAATTTTCTAAAAGTTATAACAAACTATATGAATTTATATGTAATTTAATCAGGGATAAAAATTGAACAAATAAAGTATTAAAGAATTTTAAGGAAATATATAAAGATATATGAAATCAGGATTCATCATCTATGCCTAATTTCATTTTTTATATTTCCTCCATTAGAATGCTTTATTTTACCTAAAGAATTATTATAGCATAAGAAAAGTTCATTTCCAACAGTTAAATTTTAAAACTGTTGGAAATGAACTTAAGGGCTTAATACAGCAAACTTATCTATATTGCTCACCTATAGGTGTAATCCTTGAACCATCTAAACCAATTTTCTCTGCAAACAACTTAGCTGTTTCAGAATCTTTAGCATGTCCGTTTGTTCTTATGGCATTTGAGGCGCTTGCACCCAAACTAAGTTCTCCGCCACCATCTACATACACATCAATCTGATATGTATTCCAGGTTGATCTCGCCTTAACAGTCAATTTATTTTTGAATACATATTCATTGATACTGCTTTTACGGATATAATCCCCATCCGGTCCACTTGGGAACCATAATGTTCCGTCCTCCTCACACTGAGCAATATTTGCAGCAGTTTCTGTACTAACATATACAAGTCCGGCATCTATAAGAGCCAATGCTGTACTTGGATCTGAACATCTTATCTCACTTGTATCAACATATACCCATCCTCGTGTAAAGGTTTCGCTTTCATGAGTATCGGGATCTGTAAAAGTTACGGATTCTCCTCTGAACTCACTCGGATATGCATGTGCGGTAACAGCATCTTTGATTAATTTCGCATTATTTACATCTATTGTCTGTCTTGCTGTTTCTATATATCTGAGTATAGCAACCCCGATAGCAGAAGCAAGAATAGCCATTATAGCTATAACTATTATTAATTCAACCAGAGTATAACCTTTATTAGTATGTTTTTTTACATATTTAATCATTTTCATTCCTCCATGGGTAATTAATTGATAGTTACTTAAAAATTTTTTAACAAAATATTTTCGTTTTGTTCATAATTTATTCATATTGTATATCTAATTATATTATTTTTCAATATACTTTATTAACTTTTATAATAAAAATATGCACAATCTTAATTGTGCATATTGCAGACTGTAGACAAAGTCAGGGGCAACACCCCTGATTTTTCTTATATAAATTTGCCGTAATCCCTTATAAACACTGGATTTCAAGCCGTTTTTATGGTATAATTATTGTATCTTAATAAGGGGGATTACTGCCTATGATGA
>JAFTFE010000011.1 GCA_017449765.1 Lachnospiraceae bacterium
CAGGCTTGAAGTTATTCTGGAAAAATTCACTTCAAACAAATTCATGGCGGTTGTTCTCGGAGTGGTGGTAACTGCTATTATGCAGTCGTCATCAGCAACAACCGTTATGGTAGTCGGTTTTGTAAACTCAGGAATCATGACACTTAATAACGCAGTCGGCGTTATACTCGGCGCTTCTGTCGGAGCGACGGCAACTCCTTGGTTATTAAGCTTATCAAGTATAAGCGGTACAACTACATTTTTCAAATTATTAAAACCTACGACCTTTGCACCGATTGTATCAATAATCGGTGTTGCCATGCTTATGTTCGGTAAGAATGAGAAGAAAAAGAATGTAGCACAGGTTATGATTGGTTTTGCTGTTATCATGTTCGGTATGAGCATGATGTCCGAGGCAGCAGCACCGTTATCGGAGATGCCGCAGTTTAAGAGCCTTATGTCCATGTTCTCTCATCCGTTGCTTGGACTTTTGGTAGGATTTGTGCTTACGGCAATTATTCAGTCATCATCTGCTACAATCGGTATTCTCATCACGCTTTGTTCTACAGGTATGATAACCTACGGTACGGCAATCCCGATTGTGCTTGGTGCCAATATTGGTACATGTGCGACAGCCATGCTTTCAAGTATCGGTGCTGAAAGAAATGCCAGACGTTCTGCTTTGGTACATCTTTATTACAATATAGTAAAATCATTTACGTTTTTATTTATCTTTTACGGACTTCATAATGTCATTAATTTTAGTTTTTTAAGCAAGACGGCAAAGGGTACGGGGGTTGCGTTATTTGACACCTTACTTAGTATAGCTGCAGTAATATGCTTCTTTCCGTTCTCGAGCATATTTGAGAAGCTGGCATATATGACTCTGCCACAGACGGAAGAAGAAAATGAAGAGGCTGATATGAAAAATCATGTCAGAAAGCTTCTTGATACAAGATTTTTAAACACTCCGGAATTCGCTTTAAGTCAGTGTAAGACGGCGGCTCTTGAGATGGCGGATTATGCCAAGAAAGGACTTTTTATATCTATTGATATGATTGGCAGCTATGATGAGGAGAAGGCTAAGGATGTATTTTATTATGAGGATTTGGTAGACCATTACGAAGATGCGCTGGATGATTATTTTGTCAAGCTTTCGACGGAGCATCTTAGCCCTAAGTCATCACAGCAGTTATCCATACTCATGCACAGTATATCGGATATTGAAAGGATATCCGACCATGCGATAAATCTGTCTGAGTCAGCGAAGGAAATGATGGAGAAAAATCTGGAATTTTCAGCCAAGGGTACAGAAGAATTCGCAGTGTTTACTCAGGCAGTTAAGGATATTGTTGATATGACCTTCCAGATATTTGAAGACGGAAATATGGATTATGCTCTAAATGTCGAGCCTATGGAGGAGCTTATTGATGATATGTCCGTCGAGGTACGCAAGCGTCATATGAACAGGGTACGTAAGGGTAAATGCTCGGTTGAGATGGGATTTGTACTTTCAGACTTAATCACTAATTATGAGCGTATATCAGACCATTGCTCTAATATAGCGATTAATGTTCTGCAGACGGAAGAGGAAAATTACGATTCTCACGAATATCAGGAAAATATGAGTAATGACAATGAGGACTTCTACAAAAAGATAGATGAATTAAAGGACAAATATCAGCTTCCTGTCAGTGTGAAGAAGGTGGAAAAAGAAGAGAAGACGGATGGCGGAGTATCAGAAGCAAATTCGATAACCGCCGAAGTGGCTGAGGACGGCTTATCCAAGAAAAAGAAGGATAAATCCGAAAAGAAGAGTAAGGATAAAAAGCAGGAGAAGAAGCCGGAAAAGCAAAAGGAAAAAGAAAAAAAGAAAAGCACGGAGAGTAAGGACAAGGTTACAGAAAAGAAGGTTAAGATTAAAAAAGAAAAGAAGAGTGATAAAGAAAAATAAATTTAATAATTCGCTGATAACAATTTATAAGAATTATGATATGATAATAAGCATATAAAAGGATATGGAGGTATATTATGGAATTCAAGACAGACATTTTCAAAACCTTTGATAAAAAATGGGCGCTGCTTACCGCAGGAGATAAAGAGAAGTTTAATACAATGACGATAAGCTGGGGAGGACTTGGTACCTTGTGGAATAAGCCTGTGGCAACAGTATATGTAAGAACTTCGAGATATACACATGAATTTATGGATGATAATGAATATTTTACGATTAGCTTTTATCCTGAGCAGTATAAAAAGGAGCTCGGTGTGCTTGGCTCAAAATCAGGCAGGGATATAGACAAGATGAATAATTCCGGTCTTTCTGCCAAAGCGCTTGATAAGTCAATGACATTTGAAGAAGCAGAGGTAACTCTTGTATGTAAGAAGCTTTTTAAACAGGAGTTATCGGTAGCAAATATGCCGGAAGAAATCGCTGAAAGCTTATATTCGGGTGATGCGCCTCACGATATGTATATAGGTGAGGTTGTGGAGATTATAGGGTAATATATTTTATTAAGGGGACAGGCACGTGTGACAAGGCGTCTGTCCCTGTATCACATAAATAGGAGTACTTAATAATTGAGAAAACACTTTATTGATAATTTAAGATGGATGGTGATTCTTCTTCTGGTTCCGTATCATGCCGCACAGGCGTTTAATACGTGGGGAGAACTGAATTATATGGTATTTGAATCTAATAAAGCTATAAGCAACATTGTGGTTTTTCTTAGTCCGTTTTATATGCCGATTATGTTTTTACTGGCAGGAATGAGTACAAGATATGCACTTAAGAAGCGTTCATACAGTCAGTTTATTATGGAGAGAATAAAGAGACTGTTGATTCCTTTTTTATTTGGTACTGTTTTCTTTTGCCCGATTATGGCATACATAGGAGATAAGACAAATTTTGGTTATGAAGGAAGCTTTTTCGGACATTATAAAGTATTCTTTACTAAGTGGACAGATTTGTCGGGATTTGACGGTGGTTTCGGAGTAGGTCAGTTCTGGTTTCTTTATTTTCTTTTTATAATTTCACTTGTTGGTTTAGGAATAGTTGCGTTAGTAAATCGGATTGGCAGGAATAAGAATAGCAATGGGGATATTCCATTCCTTGTAATATGTCTTTTTGTTGTGCCTCTTCCGCTTTTGTATGATCTGCTCGTGGTGGGCGGAAAAAGCTTTGCGGAGTATCTTTATATATTTTTGACAGGTTATTATATTCTGTCAAATGACAAGGTTATAGAAAAGGCAGAGAAATACAGATGGATTACTTTTTTAATCGGTCTTGTTGCGGGAATTTTAGACGTATATATGTTCATATGGTCGGGAAAGGATTATGGACTTATAAATACGATTGCAAAAGCATTTACCGAATGGTTTATGATTCTTGCTTTGATTGGTATCGGAAAAAAGAAATTTGATTTTCATGGTAAAGTATCAAAATATTTGTCATCATGGTCATTTCTTTTCTTCAGTATTCACTTTGTGTGGGTTGTTTTGTTTCAATATTGGTTCTCTGATTTACTTATAAACAATACGGTATTGCTGTATTTTGTTCCGGTTATATTAGCATATCTGGTAACATTTATCTGTTCGGAGGTTTGTATAAGAATATCGTTTTTGAAGTTTTTGATGGGGACTAAGTGATATATTCCTGTTTTGATAAAGTTAAAGATGGTTATTTTTATTGACATCATTGTAATATTAGAGTAAAATTAAATTACGAAAGAACAGTAATTGGCAAATTTGATTATTTATAAATAACTGTATATGATTAGATTATACAGCATATAATGAAATAAACAAGGAAACTTGTTTTGAGAGAGGTCCTGCTTTAGTGGACAATTAATAATGAGAGAGGTCCTGCTTTAGTGGACGATTCAAAATGAGAGAGGTCCTGCTACAGTGGACATAAAGCTGTTTGTTTGATTACAAACAGCTTTTTTAAAAGGAGAAGAATGGATAAAGAAAGACCGATTCTTTATTATGTGGATAAAGAGTATTTAAAATATCTACATAAAGAAGATTATAGAGTAAGTGTAAAATTTAATAATAGACCTTTTGTCGGAATTGTAACATTAGTGGAAGACAAAAAATATATTATTCCACTTACGTCTCAAACAACAGAAGAACGTAAAAAAGAAGGGAAAAATAAACGAAGTGCGCTTATAACATCATTTATTACAGAAACCTCAGGAAAAGAAATTTCAAATCTGCTTTATAATAATATGATACCAGTTAATGAGCATATTATAACTGCTTTAGAAATTAAAGCTGAGAAAGATACATATGAATCGAATGAAATACGATATCTTAGAAAAAATTGGAAAACAATTGTGAATAAAGCAGCAAATGTTTATAATCAGAGATATGATACAGAATCAAAGAATTATTTTTTCCTTAAAAAGACATGCTGCGATTTCAAAAAGCTGGAAGTGGCATTAGATAGTTATAGAATCAAGGATAATAATTAAGGAGATTTTATGTCAAAATACTATGCTGTAAAGGTAGGAAAAACTCCCGGAATTTATCTTACATGGGACGAGTGTAAGGACAATGTAAACGGTTTTCCGGGTGCATTATATAAGAGCTTTAATACTATTGAAGATGCGGAAGCCTATACAGGAGTAAAGTTCAATCAAGAAAAGTTAAAGAAGGCTGATAGCAATTCAGCCTGCTATGCTTTTGTGGACGGTTCTTTTAATGAAGCAACTAATACCTACGGCTATGGCGGATTTCTCGTTATTGACAACGAAAAATTCATCATTCAGGGTTCGGGAAATGATGAAGAGATGGCTTCAATGAGAAATGTAGCCGGCGAGATAGAAGGTTCTGCGGCAGCAGTTAAGCTTGCTATAGAAAAGGGTGTTAAAGAGCTTGATATATACTATGATTACATGGGTATAGAGATGTGGGCAACCGGAGCGTGGAAGAGAAATAAAAAGGGAACTGTTGCTTACTATGAATATATGCAGAGCATCAAGGATAAAATCAAACTTAATTTTATCAAGGTTAAGGGTCACTCTGGTATAGAAGGAAACGAGGAAGCCGACAAGCTTGCCAAGGAAGCAGTTGGGATTTCATAAAAAAATAATAGAAGATAATTAACAATTTTCATAAAGCTATAATATTAAAATTCTATAAGATAGAATTCAAAATGATTTACACAAAAGGATATGATTAAAAATGAAAGAATTATTAATGGGAAATGAAGCCATAGCGCTTGGTGCGATTATGGCAGGAGTTAAGGTGGTTGCCGGTTATCCGGGCACACCATCCACAGAGGTTTTGGAAACCATAGCAAAGAGAAATCCGGGCAAGATACATGTGGAGTGGTCTACCAATGAAAAGTCTGCCCTTGAAGTAGCTGCGGGAGCAGCGTACACGGGAGCTCGTTCAATAGTTACCATGAAGCAGGTTGGATTAAATGTTGCTTCAGATCCGCTTATGAGCCTTAATTATGTAGGTGTAAAGGGAGGAATGGTTGTATATGTAGCGGATGATCCGGGTCCTATATCCTCACAAACCGAGCAGGATACAAGACATTTCGGCAGATATGCAAAGATTCCCGTATTTGATCCTGCCACACCGGAGGAAGCATATGAAATGATACAGGATGCATTTGCTTATTCTGAAAAGTATGGCATGCCTGTATTCTTCAGAGCGACTACAAGGGTTTGCCATAGCTGTGCAACCATTGATGTGGGAGAATTCCCTGAACCAATTGAGGGTGAGGGATTTATCAAGGATACTTCAAGATGGGTTATATTTCCTAAGCTTTCTTATGAGAGTAAGAAGAAGCTTGAGGCAAGAGAGGTAGAGCTTGCGAAGGAATTCTCAAAGTTAAAGTATAATTATACTACGGGAACAGGCAGGATAGGAATTGCCTGTGGCGGTGTAAGTCGTGCGTATGTGTGTGAAGCTGTAAATGATTTGGATGAAAATAAAGATATATTCAGTATATTTAATGTCGGAACACCGTATCCGTTTCCGGAGGACGCAGCACTTGAATTTATAAACAATATAGATAAGCTTATATGTTTTGAGGAACTTGACCCTGTTATCGAGGATGCATTTACATACCTTTGCGGAAAGCATAATATAAAGCTTGATATACTGGGTAAGAGAACGATAGATGTACCTAATGCAGGTGAGCTTAGTGTTGTAAGTATAACAAAGATTCTTGCCGGGCTTACAGGTAAGGAATACACGGAATCACAGGAAAGATTTGCGGATTTGCCGGATATACCGGGCAGACCGCCGGTGCTTTGTGCAGGCTGTCCTCACAGGGCATCATTTTATGCGGTAAAGCAGGCTATGAAGGGTAGAAAAGCAATTTTCTGCGGAGATATAGGCTGTTATACTCTCGGCAATGCCGCACCGCTTGATATGACGGACACCTGTCTTTGTATGGGCGCAGGTATAACCATAGCCGAGGGGCTTGATTATGCTGAGTTTGACAAAGATGACAGAAGTGTTAAATTTGCATTTGTCGGTGATTCCACATTTTTTGCTTCGGGAATTACCGGAGTTATAAACGGTGTATATAATAAGGCCAATATTGTAGTATGCGTACTTGATAATTCGACTACAGCCATGACCGGACATCAGCCTCATCCGGGTATAGGTAAGACTATGATGGGCGATGTTTCCAATGCCATAAGTATACCTAAGGTGCTAGAAGCAATCGGATTAACCAAGGTTGTAACGGTTGACCCGCTTAATCAGGAGGAGGCAATAAATGCTGTTAAGGAGCTTGCCGATTTACCGGGAGTTAAGGCAATTATATTTAAGTCACCATGTGTTGCTATAGTAAAGACAAAGAAGTCAGCAGAGGTTGAAAGGGATAAATGTATAGGTTGTAAGAAATGTATAAATGAGCTTGGCTGTCCGGCGCTTTATATGAAGGATGGCAAGGCTTGTATAGATAAGGCATTATGTACGGATTGCGGACTTTGCAAAACCGTATGTCCTGTAAAATGTATAAAGGAGGAAGCGTAGTATGAAGAGCTTATTACTTTGCGGTGTCGGCGGACAGGGTACTGTGCTTGCCTCAAGAATACTTGCACAGGCAGCCATGGAGGAAGGAAAGTTTGCAAGGACTGCCGAGACCATCGGTATGGCGCAAAGAGGAGGATGTGTTGTCAGTCATGTAAGGATTGACAGCAAAGATTGCTCGCCTCTTGTACCGCTTAAAAAGGCAGATATACTTATAGCATTTGAGCCGGGAGAGGCTGTAAGAAATCTTCCGTATCTAAAACCGGAGGGTATAGTTATCGTCTGCGATAATCCTATATGTCCGGTAACTGCTTCACTTGCCGGAATCGAGTATGACAGCCGTAAGATGATTGATTATATAAAGTCAAAGGTTGACAGGGTTATAGTTGTCGACGGCAATAAAATATGTGAGGAATGTGGCTCCTCCAAGGTTGTAAATGTGGCTTTGGTGGGTACAATTATAAAGACAGGAGCTGCAGAGCTTTCGGAAGAGTCTGTAAAAAAGGTTCTTAAAGATAAGCTTAAGCCGGAGTTTCTGGATATGAACATGAAGGCTCTTTCACTTGGTATGGAGTATACAATTTAGTTAATTTTATGGAAAAACGAAAAGTAATATATTATCAAAATGAATTAGAAGATGAGTTTGCAAACGATCATATAAAGCCGAAAAGTATAGATGAAAACTATGATTATGACGGTGGAACGGGCAGAAAGATTGCAAGATTTATTATATATGATATTATTGCAAAACCTATAGCTTTTTTGTATTTGAAAATATTTTACGGGCATAGGATAATTAACAGGAACGTAATAAAAGAGCATTTGAAGAAAAGAACAGACAGAGGTTTTTTCTTATATGGCAATCATACTAATGCGGGAGCGGATGCGCTCATCCCATCCATGATATGTATGCCGAAAAATGTATCTGTTATAGTTCATCCGAATAATGTATCTATGCCGGTATTTGGACATATTACACCTTGTCTTGGTGCGATACCTCTTCCGGATGATAAGAAAGCAATGATTAACTTTATGAATTCGGTTAAGAAGAGGGTGTGTGATACAAAGGATTGCATAACCATATATCCTGAGGCACATATATGGCCTTTCTATACACACATACGACCATTTACAGATAAGTCCTTTGGATATCCGGTAAAATATGCCACACCGGTATTTTGCTTTACCAACACATATCAGAAGAGGTTTTTCTTCGGCGGTACGAGGATGGTAACCTATGTTGACGGACCGTTTTATCCGGAAGACGGGATATCTGTCGTGGAAAATAGAAAAAAATTAAGAGATAAGGTCTATGATATAATGGTTAAGCGTAGTGGGAATAATAACATTGAGCGGATTCATTATATAAAAAAAGACACAGAAGGAACTATGTGAACGGACAGTATCTTGGCATAAGAGTTAGTCTTTAGAAATAAATTACAGGTAAGAATTATGAATATATTATATGCGGGAAATTATAAAGTGTTTGACGGAGTAATGACGAGCATGCTTTCCATCTTGAAGCGTACTAAGGTCAGTGAGCCGTTTTGCTTTTTTATACTTACTATGGATGTGTCTGATATAAAAGAGGAGTATACACCGATTACAGACAGGCAGATTGATGTGCTTACACAGGCGGCTAAAAAATACAATCCTGAAAACAGGATAAAATGTATAGATGTAACTGATATATACAACAAAGAATTTGCAGGAAGTCCGAATGAGCAATGCTATTGTTCACCATATACGCTGATTAGGCTTTTTATGGATATGCTTTCGGACATACCTGACAAGATTCTTTATCTTGATGCGGATATTATGTTCCAGCATGATGTGGCATTATTATATAATTATGATGTAACGGATTATGAGTATGCTGCTGCAAGAGACCATTATGGGAAATATCTGATAAATCCTAATTATATCAATGCGGGCGTATTGCTATTTAATATGAAGAAATGCAGAGAGACAGGGCTTTTTGAGAAAGCCAGAGAGCTTATAAAGATAAAGAAGCTTACTTTTGCGGACCAGAGTGCTATCATACGAAGTACAACGAGTAAGAGGATGCTTCCGCAGAAGTTTAATGACCAGAAATTTTTGCATAAGTCTACCGTGGTAAGACATTTCTCAAAGAGATTATTTTACCTTCCGTATCCGCATACAGAGAATATAAAGCAGTGGCACATAGACAGGATGAAGAAGGTTTTTCGTTATAATCAGTTTGATGATATATTGGAAGAATATTTAGGCTGGAAGGAGAAGTTGGAAAATGAGTAATATCAATTTGGGCAAAAGACTTAAAAGGAAAAGCCATTTAATACCGGTGTTTTTCGCCATAGATGACAAATATGTAAAGTATTTTGCTGCCTGTATCAAATCGCTTATCAATCATACAAGTAAAGAAAATCAGTATAATATACACATACTGCATGAGGATATTACACCTAAAAATCAGGAGAGAATCAAGGAAATGGAGACAGATAATGTATCCATAAGCTTTGAAAATGTATCCAAGCGTATTGAAAAGATAAGGAAGAAGCTTTCCATCAGGGATTATTATTCATATACGACTTATTACAGAATGTTTATAGCCGATATGTTCCCACAGTATGATAAGGTGCTTTATCTGGATGCTGATACAATAATTCTTAAGGACGTTGCGGAACTATATCAGTATGAGCTTGAGAAAAATTATGTGGGTGCGGTAAATGAACAGGTTATGATTAATCATGATATATTCGGCGGATATGTCGAGCAGGTGCTCGGTATAAGCAGAATGGCGTATTTTAATGCAGGGGTACTTCTGATTAATTCAAAGCAGTTCCGCAGACAGAATATTTTGCAGAAATTCGTGGATTTAATCAATCAATATACATTTGTGGTAACACAGGACGAGGATTATCTTAATATTATCTGTCAGGATAAGATTCTTTGGATAGATATCATTTGGAATTATCAGACCTCTGACCCTGTGGACAGGGACTTAAATGATATAGGTATAATACATTATGCATATGCGGTAAAACCATGGCATAGTAAGGATATAAGGAATTCTAAGGTTTATTGGGATATTGCCAAGGAAACAATGTTTTATCCTATGCTTAAGAAGGAGTATGATGAGCGTACTGCCGAGGACAATGCTGTATTTGATGAGGTGGGAGTAAGACTCGAGAATATTGCGCTTGATGAGATGCAGAGAGAGGATAATTATCTCCACAAATATCTTGGTATTGACCAGCCTCGAACTACAAGACAGGATATTTTAAAGAAGATAGAGCAGTATGAGAGGGAAGGAAGATTCGACGAGGATGTGGAGGATGACCCACCGGGAAGAGAGCTTATGCCTGATGAGGTGGATTATCTAAGAAAGAATATGTCCAATCGTATGAGAACCAGATATGCATTCAGGCTAGCAAGATGGTTTATGAATACGATGATAAGAAAGAAGCAGCTTATCATTAAGGATATAAAGGGTATAGAGAATTACAGGAATTTAAAGAGTGGTGCAATAATTACCTGTAATCATTTCAATGCAATGGACAGCTTTGCCATGCATATAACTTATGAAAAATCAAAACAGAGAAGACGTAAGTTTTTCAGAATAATAAAGGAAGGCAACTATACGAGCTTCCCCGGATTTTACGGACTTTTGATGCGCAATTGTAATACTCTTCCTTTAAGCTCTAATAAGGATACTATGAAGAAGTTTATCAAAGCTGTAGATACAATACTTCAAAAGGGACATTTCATTCTGATATATCCTGAGCAGAGTATGTGGTGGAATTATAAGAAGCCAAAGCCTTTAAAGAAAGGCGGATTCACCTTTGCCGCAAAAAATAATGTGCCGGTGCTTCCATGTTTCATCACTATGGAGGACAGTAATGTGCCGGGTGAGGGTGGACTTCCTGTACAGGAATATACAATACACGTATCTGAGCCGATATATCCGGATCCTGAGAAAAGCCGTGCAGAGAATGTGAAGTATATGATGAATACCAACTACGCCGTATGGAAGGATATATATGAAAGGGTGTATCAGATACCGCTTAAGTATACTTGTGATGAATGATTAATCGGCGGGCAGATTATATGATTAAGGTGATAAGGGAAAGTATAACTTTCCTATAGACAGGTGGTGTTAGATATTGCAGACAAGTTGTGATTCATGTGCATATTTTGTATACGATGAAGAATATGAAGAATATTATTGTGATGTGAATATGGATGAGGACGATTACGGAAGGCTTGTGTCGAGTGATTTTAAGGGCTGTCCGTATTATAAAGACGGAGACGAGTATAAAATTGTAAGACATCAGATGTAGATTACGTAGAAAATAATATATACCTAAGGAGAAAAATTATGAATATGAAGAAAATCGGAAGACAAATGAGTATTTTAATGGGAGTTACACTTAGTTTTTTCTTGTCACTTACAGGGCTTTTAGCTGCCGGAAAGTTTAATGTCGTCGGTTGGTTAATCAGCTTTGTTATAAGTACAATAATCAGCTTGATTATCGGATTTTTAATTCCTATGAAGAAGGTAACTGACAGCGTTAATGGCAAGTTAGGGCTTGAACCGGGCAAGATAGGAACAAGATGTATGGAAAGTCTGATATCAGATCTGATTTATACTCCTATTATCACACTTGCAATGGTATTTATGGCTTATAAGAAAGCTACTGCTCACGGAGCAAAGATTCCGTTTATCGGTATGTTCGGTAAATCACTTGGAATAAGTATGGTAGTAGGTTTTGTGCTCATATTTATATTTATGCCTTTATATATGAAGCTTGTATTTAAAAAGAATGGGATAGGCGGACCGGGTGGACCGGATATTCAGGGTTCTGTGAACAATACGAATAAAAAAGATAATTAGCAGAGCGGATGTTAAGTCTCTGGTTATCCACCTTGCATCAACAACACAGACTAATTTAGAATTTTTTCCAAATTAGTCTGTATTTTTTATGTTAAAACCATAACATTAAAGCGGGATTTAACGTTGCATATTTTTAATTTTTTATAAAAACTGCAACGTTAACTTGCGTTTTTTGCTAGTTTGAGTTATTATGAACTTACAAATAAGAAAGGTGAGATATAAAATGAAATTATATGTCAGAGAGAAGTATTTAAAAAAAATAAGAGGATTTTACCATAGCGAGGATATTATAAAAGTTATTACGGGTGTTAGAAGATGC
>JAFTFE010000102.1 GCA_017449765.1 Lachnospiraceae bacterium
GAACTACTTCTTTAGCCCCCTTTGAATCATATAAGGTAAATAATGTCTCGGCAGCAATAAACATTCTCTGTCTGATAGGCATATCCTCATCAATTTTGATATTGCAGGTCTCCTCGACTGCCTTGACCATTTCTTTATAATCAGGATCATCCTCATTTTCCTCATTTATTGTATCAGCATAAGCAAACACATCTCTCGCTATGGTCTTACGCTCTGCTTCGTATTTAGAATCAGGCTCCACGTAATCAAGCGGAAATACATCAACGCCCGACGGATAATAACAATCATAATATTCCTTTAGATAATCCTGTTCAAATTTAAACTGTCGTCCTGAAGTAACTCTTGTAAGATATTGATAAAACGGATCTCCTTTTTTTCTAAGATTAAGAACTGCATATCCTTCCGGGAGCTCTTCCTCAGCATATCTTACAAATTTCTCATAGTCATCACGGAGCATACATATATCAAGGTCATCATCCCATGGGATATATCCCTTATGCCTTATCGTGCCAAGCAAGGTTCCGCAGTCAGCAAACCACTTAAGATTATGTCTTCTACAGACTTTATCTACTTCCTGTAAAGCTCTTATCTGTGCAGCCCATACTCTTTTTAATTCGCCAGTTATGTAAAAGCCCTCACGGACCTCATCTTCAAAATATTTGTGTGGATAATTCATTGTAACACCTCGATAAAACAAAACAGGCTGACCCGTAAAGAGTCAGCCATATCTTGTAGATTAAACTAATTAACCTAATAATGAAAGTACACCCTGAGTAGACTGATTTGCCTGTGCAAGCATAGACTGTGCAGCCTGCTGGAGAATGTTATTCTTAGTGTAGTTAGTCATCTCTGAAGCCATATCAGTATCACGAATCTGTGACTCAGCTGAAGTTAAGTTCTCGCTGTAGTTATTCAGATTGTTGATAGTGTAGTCAAGTCTGTTCTGGATAGCTCCAAGTTTTGATCTTGCAGCAGATACTGACTTGATTGCGTCTGAAATAGCAGTCATAGTGCTAGATGCCAATGCATGAGTGCTAACCTTAATCTTATCAGCTGTAAGTCCAAGACCTGATGCTGTCATAACACTTATAGATATCTTCATGTTCTCGCCTGAATTAGCACCAACCTGAAGATACTTGCTAGTGAATGAACCAGTAAGAAGCTTAGTTCCGTTGAATGCAGCCTTAGAAGCGATAGAATTGATCTCTTCTCTAAGCTCTGTCATCTCGTCTGCGATTGCAGTACGATCTTCAGTTGCATTAACGTCGTTAGCTGCCTTAGTAGCAAGCTCGCCCATTCTCTGAAGGATGCTATGAATCTCGTTCATGTTACCTTCTGCAGTCTGGATAAGAGATACACCATCTTCTGAGTTCTTAACAGCCTGGTTAATACCTCTGATCTGGTTTCTCATCTTCTCACTGATTGAAAGACCTGCTGCATCATCAGCTGCTCTATTAACAGCGTATCCTGATGATAACTTCTCAGTTGCCTTAGCTACTGCCTTAACATTCGTTCCTAACATTCTGTTAGTGTTTACTGCCTGCATGTTGTGTTGTACTACCATAATAATTCCTCCTTGAATATAATGTTGCTTCCTTGCAACATGTACTACCGGTCTTTGCCGGCGTTATTAATTATATATGTTATATACCGAAGTATAATAACCGTAAATTAATGCAGTCATCCTTGACCTTACATAATATATATCGGAGTTTGGTTGTAAAACTTTACCCCTATATTAAATTTTTTTATTTTTTTCTGTCATACAGCATAGAATCATTAATTATACTGCCTGACATTCCTCTGTAATATTTGTTGACAATACTTCTTGATTGCTTAACCTGCCTGTAATTCTTCTGCCGGTTCGCTAAAGCGAATTCGAGTTTGGCTCTATTACGTTCTTCTAAAGCTTCTATCTTTAACCCTGCATCCATACAAAACCGTATCAAATCCTGCATTGATTTAAGCTCATCAAGATATTTGTCTTTATTGTCGAGGAGATTACCTCTTATTCTATCATACACCGAAGTGAAGCCTTTGTCAATCTCATTTATGTTATCTATTAAAATTTCTTTTCTATCAACCGTCTCACCAAAGACTTCATCATCAAAGGCATCCGAATCAGCAATCTCAGATTGTTTCTCGGTAAGTGTCAGAATCTCTTCCAGGTAGCTCTTCTTCCTCTTTAAAGAATCAAGCATTATTCCTACATATGTGTCCATCTGTTCCATATAACACCACCTATACCTTAATTCGTATCAAGAACAAGCTGAGGACCTTTTGTCTTCTTCATAATCTCCTTCCAGATATCTCTGATATCACGAAGCTCAACCAGAGCTCTGTCAAGCATCTCCATATCCTTCTTCATATTTGCTTCTGTAAGAAGTGCGAAGATATATCTATATAAGGTTTCATAGTCATCAGCAACAGGATACTTATGATTTAATGTCGAAATAAGCTCAACTACTATATTACGGCACTTCTGAATATTGACATTTACTGTCTCATAATCCTTTACCTCAAGTGCATCCTTAGCTCTCATGCAGAATTTTACTGCTCCGTCATACAGCATAAGCGTAAGCTCTGCCTGCGAAGCTGTATTAATCTTATTACTACCATATGCCTTAGCTGCATTATTTTGTGCCATAAATTATTGCCTCCTGACTATTATTCCATATAAAAACTTATGCTGTACCCATGAGTGATGCAAGATAGGATTGTTGCTGCTGAAGCTTAGCCATAGCCGACTCCATCTTGGCAAACTGGTTATAATACTTATCCTCCATATCGGAAAGCTTCTTATTAAGTTCCTCTATCTTGTCATCATAATCATCTATCTCTTCATCCATAGTGATATCATTATAGAATGTAAGAGAATGACTTGTCTCAGTCTTCTTCATTGCACCCATCATATAAGTATTTAACTGCTTGGCAATACCATCATCACCTGTAAATACCTTAGAGAATACATTTGGATTCTTCTCCAAAGCAGCTTTAAGTTTGTTCTCATCTGCGGCATAAACCGGATCATCCTCATCACCCATAATGTGAAGCTTGCCTTTCTCAGTCCAGTCATTACTTGTTACTATACCAAGTGATGCAAGTGTATACTGAGTTGTAGAACCATCATCATTTGTAACGGTTACGCCCTTACTTAATATGGTTCTCATATTTGAGAGAAGACTATTGATAGTTGAGTCTCTGTATAAAAGTCCTGCTTTTGCCTTTTCTTCCCATTTTTCTATCTGGTTATCAGACAATGCAGACCTCTCTTCTTCGGTAAGCGGCTCATAATCAGTCTTTTTCTCGTCATACATCTTATTCATCTCTTCTATAAGCTCATTGTATTTATTAACAAAATTCTTAATAGTGCTGTAAATGCTATCCGTGTCATTACCTACATTGATGCTTATAGGTGAATCGTTTGTAAATGCGCCCGTTTCCTTATCATAGGTTCCGGTAACCGCCTTAGCGGTTATGGTCATACCGTTAATATTAAACTGATTCGAAGAATTTCTGTATTCCACACCGTTATAATCTATAATTGCATCCTGAGCATCTATCTTAGTAGCCTTGCTTCCAAGTCCGAGTATCTCAAGAGCATTTGCATCCGATGATGTGAGTGTAAAATCATTCGCTGCACCTGATGAAGCGGAGTTGATATAAAATCTTCCCTGATTTGCATCAAAGCTTGCATTTACTCCAAGTTTGGATAAACCTGTGGCTAAGCTGTTAATCGTTGTCTTCTCATCAACCACAAATTCCTTGTCATTAATCTTAAATGATGTTCCTACAGCTATGCCAAGATCTGACAACTTGGTTGTACCTTTTATATCTGCGCCTGTAAACTCAGTTGCAGAATAAAGTTGTCTGCTTGATGCAGCCGAAACACTCTCACCCGTACCGCCTCTTAAAGTGGCTTCAACTCCAAATGCACTTGATGCAATTATCTTGAAATCCTGTCCTTCTTCAGCGTTAGAATTGGTAAAAGTCATCTTGCCATCTTTTATGCTAGCTGATAATCCATTTAAACCAAGTTCTTTAAATTTATCATTGAGTCCGTTTACATCTCCAACCTGATTTAAGATTATTCTATGCTCTGCACCATCCGGTCCTGTAACCTTTATTGCACCTGTACCAAGTGTAATAGGATCACCGTTTGCATCTGTCATCTCCGAAAACTTCGTAGAATTAGAAGCATTATCCACAGACTTGAATGCATTGTCTGCACTCTTGATATTCGCACCTGTAAGATACGCTGATGACGCTATCTGCTTAACTGATACGGTATGTGTACCTGCAGAAGTATTACTTCCGGCATTTATTGATACCTTACTGTCATCGCTTACAGTAGCAGTCTTCTTGGTATAAGTACTTGGCATTCTTAATGCGTTTAACTCTGTCTTATAGAAATTATATAGTTTTGTATTAAGATCTTGCCAGGCTTCTTTCTTCCACTCAAGCTTTTGTTTGTCCTTATTAGCATCATCAACCTTTGTAGAGCTTGCACTGATTAATTCTTTAACCATACTCTCAGTATCAAGTCCTGATGCCAGGCCGGTCATTCTTACTCTTGCCATATGATTCCTCCTTTCTTAATACAAAACTATCTTTTCTCGTCTACCATAAGTCCGGCGAGCTCCCATGCTTTTGCAAGCATATCAAGTGCCTTCTCGGCAGGAATTTCTCTAATTACCTCATCAGTATCTGTGTCCTTAACCGTAATTGATATACGATTAGTATCCTCATGATACTTGAAGCTGCAATTAGTATGCTTCAAAGCAGTCTGCTGATTAATAGTGTCAACAGCAGATTTGATCTGATCAGTAGTAGCCTCCTTGCTTTCATTCTGAGCAAAAGCACCATTCTTTCCGTCTTTATCTTTCTCGTCAGAATAGTCCTTACCCTTTGCTTCGGCTTGAGGAACAGCATTCTCAACCTTAACCTGACTACTGTTATTAGCAGTTACCGTAATATCGGGACTTGACTGGACCGGTTTAGGTGTATAAGTGCTGCCTACTGCACTTCCAATTCCTTCAATTGCCATCTCATTCACCTCCATGTGATTCGTACTACAGAGCATAAAATTCTGTAGAGAGCCTAAGCCCGAGAATATCCATAATCTCAGGCTAACCTAACTTGTTACATCTTATATCGTCATGATATATATAAAAGTTTACACTTTTATTCAAATTTTGTCTACAATAATTTTTTCAAACTCTCAATATCGAGAGAATTAACAGTTTCTTTATTAGCTTCCTGTATCTGGGTATATATCTCTTTTCTGTATACAGGTACGCTCTTAGGAGCAGAAATACCTATCTTTATCTGCTCTCCTTTTATCTCTAATATGCTTATCTCCACATCATTTCCTATCATGATGGATTCGCCTTGTTTTCTTGAAAGTGCCAGCATATTACTCACCCGCCTTCGCTTTAATCTTCTCTATGGCATCATATACATTGAATCTGATATCATAATCCTGATTCTCAACTATAACCTGCATAGCCATACACTTTGTCGCATTAATTATAAATGGTGCCTTAAGGTTTGCAGTCATCTTGGTCAAATCTGACGGTATGCTCATAGATACCAATATAAGTAAATCAACATCAGCAGGGTCGCCGATTATCTTAGTTAATTCATCCTCTATAATAGGATTATATTCATCCATTATATCTATAGGATTGATTACGGGAAGTGCCAAAAGAGGCTCATCCAGCGACTGAAGCCAACTTATCTTTGAACGTTCTTCCCTCTCCGAATCGTAGATAAGCGCAAACTTTTTGTAATCCTCAAAACCTATAATACCCATAGGGAACTCAATTATCTTGTCTTCCTCAATATCAACAGTTCCAAAAAACTTAGTTTCTGCTACCATAACCTTATACCCTCCTTAAGCTTAAGTTATATGTATATCATACCTCGAATTTTAGATATAATCAAGTAATGTTTTATCCATAACATTACTTGTAGCCGCAAGTGCTGATTCATATACAAGATTAGCCTCATTAAAGTCAGTAACGATATCCTCTGTCTCCATATCTTCATTTTGAGATTTAAGTTCCTTAAATGAAGCGTATTGCTCCTCAACCCTTGTCTTAATCATGGAAAGCTTGGTCATACGGCTTCCTATGTCAGACTGTGTAGCAGATATATCCGCAAGATAATCTTGAAAATGTGTGATATTCGCAGAGAAGGTTTTCTGCATAGTCTCTTTCTTAACTGCAATCTCAGCATCTATATCAGTGAGCATGCGATTAATCTGTGCCACTGAATTCTCGTCAGAAGCATATTGATTGTCTTCAAGCATAGCCTTAAGCTTTTTCTGTGCGTCCTCAGCATCCTTCAGATCATTTAACGTATATATAAGGTCATTTATATAATTGCCAATCTTTGATGATATAACGTCCTTACCTTCAAGATTAACCTTTATACTCTGGTTAAAGTTTACTTCATAATATATACCCTGTCCACCCTCAGGCTGAGTATAGTCAACTGTCTTGACGGTTCCGTCCGGCTGTTCCGTATACTGTGTACAGTCAAAATAATGCTCCGGTCTTATATCCGATACATCAAACTTGGTCTTAGCATAAGATACCTCGATATCCTCGGCAGTTTTAAGTACATTGTATACATCCTCACCGAAAATTATCTCACCGGTCTCCTTGATGACATTTATCTGTCCTGCCGGCACATCGTAATATGTATCTGAATCCGCAGTTGTTTTGACATTGATTGTATATGAAGACAAATCTATATCATTACCTGCACTATCTTTCGCCTTAAGTGAAAGCACGCTGTCGCCTGCATTGTTGTTTTCCTCTATGCCTTCATATGCAAGATTTAATCTGTAAACCTGCACAGGATCAGGCTGCTCATAGTTTTTCGCACCTGATATATAATCATCAACATCCGTATATTTTACTGAATCTACTACAACCTTCTTAGTATCTAAGTCTGTGCCTTTTATATGCTCGGTTATATCATAAGAATACTTTGTCACATCATCCGTCTTGGTAAATGTAAGAGGTCTGTCTGTCTTGTAACCTGAGAATATATATCTTCCCGCATAGGTTGCATTACCCTCTTCATATATCATCGTCTGAAGTTCTTTGAGAGAATCAATTATTGCACTTCTGTCAGTAGAACCAAATGAGTCGGTTGAGCCCTGTACACAATAATCATTGATATCCTTAATTCTCTTCACTACATTATCAAGAGAAGTATTGGATATCTCATACCACGAATTAGCATCCGGTATATTCTTATCCTTGTATTGTTCAAGCTGGTTTACTGTTGTTCGAAGTTTCAATGCTCTTACCGCGATAACAGGGTCTTCTGATGCTTGTGAAATCTTTTTACCGGAAGTCATCTGCTTTGTTCTTCTGTCAACCTCAGACATACTTCTTTGAAGATTTCTTACTGCATTATTATTAATCATCTGGTTTGTTATTCTCATTCCCATAGTTTTGCCCTCCTAAAACCGACGTCTGCCTATCATCTGCCTGTGTCATTAATCAGCTTATCATACACCTCATTCAATACTGATATAACCTTAGAAGCAAGATTGTATAAATTCTCAAATTTTACAAGGTCTGATGCTTCTTCGTTTGAGTCTACTCCTGATACTGATAATCTCTGGTTACTAATTATATATTTTATATCGTCCTGATTGTTCGAAAATGCAGTAATTTTCGAAATATCCACCGCAAGATTTGTAGTTACCGCCTGCATATACTGTGAAATTGATCCCTGTTGGAACATCTTCGTATCGGTAAGTCCGTATGTAATGGCATCAACTATAGGTCTTCGCTCAACATGTCCCTGAGCTATATCCTCAGCATAAGATACAACTACCTTGCCTGGTTCGAGCTGCCATGACTGATTAAGTTCCCAATTGAGCGCAGTAATTTTATAATAACTTGAGTCCGTAGACGAAAGTGTACCTGTACCTTCCATAGAACCCTTTAACACATAATCGCTGCCGTCTACATCCTGTGCCGTGAACATATCAAGCCCTTCGTCTCCATTCTCATCTACACCTGATGTAGTAAGTTTATTCATATAATCAGAGAAGGTTCTTACCATCTCATTAAGCCTTGCCTGATAATAAGGGATACCCTTATTATTGTTGGAATCTCCTATCTGTCCTTGAGTTCCGACCATACCGTCATCTATAATTGCCGGAACTTCCTCACCTGCCGCATTAATCATTGTCATATTAAGGAAGGTGAAGTTATTCAGGTTGTCATTTTCATCATATTCCGCTGTCCAGCCATCATAAATGTACTCTCTTCCGTTTAAGGTAATTGTACCCTGATTTGGAACATTTAGCTTATATATGTTAATTGACTCCGGTAATTCAATTGATACCGATGCAGGGGCATCCGTCTTGGAAGTTATCTCTCCCTTGAAGAGCTCTCCGTTATTACCATCCCTTATATTTATAAGTCCGCAAAGCTTTCCTGTAGTCCTCGTGGTATGGAATATATCGCTCTTGGAATTAGCTGCGCCCTTCCAATATATATCTACCAGACCGTCTACGTCATTCTGATTAAGTCTTTCTTCTCTCGGTACAACCATAAGCTCGTGGTAACCCATCTCATCCACCAGAATGTTACCATCTATTCTTATCGACATTGTGGTTGCATCAGATTCAAAAGCATCCTTTCCTGTACCAAATATTATCGAAGCTTCCTGCACATCCACATCTACATATTCGGCAAGCTTATCTATACATACACCTCTTTCGTCTCTAAGGTCATTTGCCGCTCCGCCTCTTAATTCTATGGTTGTAATCTGCTGCGATAACTCAAATATTCTCTTTGCAAGAGAATTAATCTCACTTACTCCAAGCTCTATCTCATCATTGATAGTTTTCTGCTGGCTCTGGAAGTTGTCAGCTAATTCGTTTATCATATCGGTATATGAATCTACTGTACTTGTAAATGATATTCTCGCCGTGTAATCCGAAGGATTATCAGATAAATCCTGAAGCGCATTTGAAAATCTGTTAAGCCACTCCGAGTATCCGGAATTACCGGACATTTCATTCATATATACTTCAAGTTGCTGAAGATTTGTTTTCTCAGCCTCATATTCATTATATTTTGAAGTTGTATTCCAATACTTATTATCATAATATACATTTCTAAGTCTCTCAACTCCCGTAGCAGTTATACCTGTTCCCATCATGCCGTATGGCTGATTTAATCTTAATGCATCTGAAGCTGATGCCTTGACCTGCTGTTTGGAGTATCCCGTCTTATTGGCATTGGATACATTGTGTGAAGTTGTATTAAGTGCCGACTGAAAGTAATTAAGTCCTGACAAGCCGGTATTAAGTCCTAAAAATTGTGAAGGCATCTAAAATCACTCCTTTAAAGATTATGATTAACCAAGTGCGTTAATCAGATGTTCTATCATCTCTGCTACTGTTGTTATATATCTTGAAGCCGCATTATACGCGTGTTGGAATCTGATAAGATTAGATAATTCTTCATCTGAAGATACGCCTGCGACTGTCTGCCTTAAGTTATCAAGGTCATTTATAGTCTGCTGCTGCGTCTCAACCATAGAATTATATGTATAACCTCTGTCCGAAAGCTCGTCTATCGCTCCTGTAAAATAATCTTTGAAGTTACACTCTACAAGCGAATTAGGACTTACTGTAGCGAACTTATTATCCCAGAGAGCAAGAAGCCTATCTACCACATCCTGCGCTTCCTCTCCCGCTACTCTTGAAAGCGGTAAAAGTGAAGGTTCCTGGGCAAGCTTCATATTTACTTCCAGATTGCCTAATGAATATAATGAAAAATAATCATCAGTATCTTCCTCGTTATATACCTTAAATGTACCTGTTGTACCGTCATCCAGAGTAAGAGTCTGCTCTGTATACCTTTCCGGTCCGTTAATCCTTTTGAAAAGTTCTGTACCGGCATATTCGTTGCCGTTACCCATACCTATACCTGCTGCCTCTTCATCAAGCACCTTAACCACTGAACCGTCTGATAAAGTAACTTCCTTGTTAGGACAAAGCACATCATTAATGCTTGTTGTCATAGCATGTATGAGAACATCAAACTGTGCCTGAAGATTTGTAACTGTATATGGTTCAACGTATGTGTTAAAGAAATTCAAATCCTTAATGTACTGCTTATAATCTGCCTCGTACTGAGTAATATCAGCCTGATATACAGCATCATCCGTATAATTCTCCTGCAAAGGCTTAGCCGGTTTCTGAGGGACATCAGTATAATTACTTACAAAATATCCCCTTGACATCATCAATCCCTTTAATGATCCCTTGTCAGTATCATTGTTGGCTGTCGGTACTGCATCTATATTAAATAAAGCTCCCTGGTCATCCTTCCATACAGGCATAAGAAAATCCGTAGCTTCGCTCGTAAAAGGATAAGCTGCCTGATAAGATGTATTATCGCTTACCTTAATCGATTCAAGCTCATATGTCCTGCCCATAGTAACCAGACATCTGCCTTCTATATATACATCCACCGTACCATCAATGTTATTGATAATCTCTGTATCAACTATTTTTGACAATTCGTCTATTGCAAGATTCCTTGCATCTCTATAGTCATTAGCATTCTCTATCTTTGCTGCTTCTGTTGCGAGAACGTTATTATTCAAATCCAAAATATCTTTAGCCAGGTTGTTAATTTTGTCTATCTGGTCATTAATCTCAACATTTAAGTTTCTCTGATAACCGATAAGACTATTTCTTATTTCCTTGGCTCTTTCCATAAAGTTCTGTGCTGTTGCTATAAATGAGCTTCTGGTAACTATACTGTTGGATTCCTTCTGAAGCTCCTCCATTGATGTCCATAAGCTGTTAAGCACAGTGTTGAAATCATTTGCATCATCCTGATTCAAAATATCAATCTTGCCGAAATAATTCTCAATCTCTGCTACCGCTTCATACTGAGCCTTATAATAACTCTGTCGGCTTGTCTCGGCTCTGTAGGAGTTATCCGCAAAAGTATCCCGAACCTGCTTAATCTCTGATGTTATAACTCCTAAACCGGATTTATTGACATTATAATCCGTACTAATCTTGTAGTAACTTCTGTCAGTGAGCATAACCTGTTGTCTGCTGTAGCCCTCAGTCTGAGTATTTGTTAAGTTGTGTGCTGTCGCATTAAGCGCATATTGATTTGTCTGAAGAGCTGTCACTCCTATTGACAACCTGCCCATAGTTCCGGCCATATGCTCAACTTCCTTTCTGCTTAATAAATCTTACATTTACTGTGATGTATCGAATTTGCCGGGTACATCCATACTCGGCACTCCTATATATCCACCGCTTTTTTTAAACATATCCTTTGAATATTCTGCAGTGTCAGGAGCCCTGCTTATATTCTGCATAAGGTTAATGTTGTACTCTATCATTGCGAGTGATTCCTGTATAAGATTTTGATTATGTCCATTAACCTCTCTAAGTTGTTTTGCTATCTTGGCTAATTTCTCATTAATAACCATAAGCGGTCTTTGAAATTTGTCCTGTCCTTCCAGGAATTCAATAATATCCGTAACCTTTATGTCTGCCTTACTCTTATTAATTACCGTTGCTATGTTGTACATAGTATCACGTCTTTTGTTTTCAAGTCCGGTAAGTGCATCCACATAAAGCTGTTCCTTGTCGGTTGTATTTCTCAGCCTGTCAAGGTCATTCGAAACAATCGCTGAGGTTTTCTCCCGTGAGACAACAAGGAGCTCCTCATATATAGCATATTCTTCATTAAGTTCTTCTATTAGATTCTCAATTAAACTTGCCATATATTGACTCCTATACTGCCTTACTTGTAAATGCGCTAATCAACTTAGCTGCAAAATCTTCACCATCTACATCATATGTGCCGGCATCCATCCTTGACTTGATATCGCTGACTAAACCTTCCCTTACATCCGGGGTTGCTGCTAACGCATTCTTAGCCACCTGCATATCCTTGCCTAAGCTTGAAAAAGAGATTTCGTCCTTGAAACTCGTATATCCGGTACTATTAGTGTATGTTGATTTATTAAGTCCGTTAGCGTTATAGACTTGATTAATCCCATTAAAAGCACCTATTCGCATATCTATCCCTCCTTGAAAAATTATGTTCAATTATTTTATCGGATATATTTTTAAATATATAACCTCTAAAGAAAAAATTATTCAAGGAATCTCATCTTACCGCCTGATTTCTTAGGTTTCTCCCTAACCGTCTCATAAAGACCGTTCATAGCATTTTCCATATTCTTTGCACATGATGCACAGAATCTTCCGCTATGTATCATAGTTCCGCATCTTTCACAAGTGAGTCCTACCAATGAATCATCTGAAAATGACAATCTTTCCTCTCTAACCCACTTCTTAATCTGCTTAACCGATACTTCACATTCTTCGGAAACTTTGTTTATATCATTTCCCGGATGTTCCTTTATATACTTCTTAACCATCTGAAATTCATCTTCAATCTCCTTCTTGCAGTTCGGACAGATTTTCTCACCCGTTACATAGTTAAATAACCTCTTACATCTCTGACAGTTCATAACTTCCATAGCTTTATTCTCCTTTTCCTATACATATACTTGTATAATATATTTCTTTAATACCTGAAGCTTTAAGCATTTTTGTGCAGGCTTCTATAGTTGCACCGGTTGTGTATATATCATCAACCAACATAACCTTTTTATATTGTACCTTTTTTTCGGTCAATATGAAAGCCCTTTCAAGATTTTTTTGTCGTTCCTCCGGATCAAACAATTTCTGTGGCAAAGTATTAATACTCCTCTTGAGTATATCTTCATCTACTCTTATTCCAAGCGGCACGCTCAACCGTTTCGCCAGAACCGCCGCCTGATTGTAGCCTCTTATTTTGAGTTTTTTATCATGAACAGGTACAGGTATAAGCGCCTCCGGTGCAATCTCTGCGATCTCCCTGCCATGTGTTTTAAGTATCTCATAAGAAAAAAAATCCGCATAAGACGACTTGTTATGATACTTGAATTCCGCTACGCTCTCCCTGACCGGCGATACATAATTCATAGCAGGAAAACCTCTTATGTATGACTTTGGTTTTTTAGTACAATCCTCGCAGTATTCCATATCGGCATCATTAATTTCCTTGCCGCATTTAAAACACAAAGGCGAGGATATATAAGGTATGTCCGCTTTGCACTCATCGCAGATTCTCTCTGATCTGTCCTCTATTATTTCATTACATAGCGGACAGACGCTCGGATATATCAGATTTTTTAATTTTTTTAAAATATATTTATATGCCATTCATTATCTCCTGCAATCTTATGGAAAGTGTCGTATATCTCTTCTGTTCCTCCTCATTGTCTATCATTTGATTAACCAGGTTTAGATTTCCGACTATAACAACCATACGCTTTGCCCTTGTAACAGCAGTATATATAAGATTTCTGTTAAGAAGCTTAGGTGGTCCGCTAAGCAGCGGTATAATAACAACAGGATATTCGCTTCCCTGGGACTTATGTATGGTTACTGCAAATGCATGTTCCAATTCATTTAGACCGTTAAAGCCGTAAATTACTGTTCTTCCGTCATCAAATAATACGGTAAGTTCTTCGTCATAATGGTTGATATCGCTTATTATCCCCATATCTCCGTTAAATACCCCCACGCCTTCATCAAGCACGTAGCCATTCTTACCATATATCTTCCAATCTAATTTGTAATTGTTCTTTATCTGCATTACCTTGTCACCGGTTCTGAATATTACATCATTTCCGGCAATTTCCGTCTTCCCTGCACCCACAGGGTTGACAAATTCCTGAAGTTTTATATTAAGTTTCTCTACTCCGACTTCATTTTTCTTCATAGGAGTAAGAACCTGTATTTCCTGTGGAGTAATGTTAAGATACGGCGGAAGATTCTTAAGTATAAGTTCCTTTATCTCCGCAATTATATCTCTTGCGCTATTCCTCGGAATAAAGAAAAAATCTTTATTTTTATTGGTTATCTCGATATGCTCACCATGATTTATCCTATGCGCATTATATACTATATCACTACCGTTTTCCTGTCTGAATATCTTATTTAACTTTGTCACGGGAAAACAATCAGAGTTTATTATATCCTTTAGAACATTTCCTGCCCCGACAGACGGAAGCTGGTTTACGTCTCCAACCAATATAAGTCTTGTTCCGTTTGTGACTGCTTGAAGCAGTGAATAAAATATAAAGCTGTCAACCATCGACATCTCATCCACGATTATTGCATCACATTCAAGCGGATTATCAACATTCTTACCGAATTTTAATGCTTTATTGTCCCTTGAATCGTCCTCCGGTACTCCGTTAAACTCAAGCAGACGATGTATGGTCTCCGCCGGTCTTCCCGTAGATTCGGTCATTCTTTTCGCTGCCCTGCCTGTAGGCGCGCAAAGTTTAATCTCCATTCCCTGTTCTGAAAAATATCTTATTATGGCATCTATAATGGTGGTTTTACCTGTACCCGGACCTCCGGTAATGACAGCAACGCCCGCAGAAATTGCAGATTTTACCGCACTTCTTTGCATGTCATCCAAGACAACATCCATGTCCTTCTCTATCTTGGCAAGCGTCATATCAAGCTCATTCTCAGGGAAATCAAACCTAAGCTGTAAATCCGTAAGCATTCTTGCAGTATTTAACTCTACATAATAATTGGCCGCTACATAGCAGACATCCGTTTCATCAACATTTTTTATAACAATCTTACTTTCTACGGCAAGCTCGGCAAGTTGATCCTCTATCAACTCCTTCATATCCTCAAAGCTGCTCTGGGCACTCTCCGGACTATCATATTCAGCATATCCATAATTAATCTCATCGTAAGATAATCCCGATGTATCTCTCGTAATTTCTATCGTTCTTGTTATCAGTTCATCTTTGGGAAGAAACATATGCCCTTCCTGCGTAGCCGTATTAAGAACGTATATAACCGCCGAACGCAGTCTGAATTCGGAATTTTTTTCTATTCCCATCTTGCGCGCTATCTCATCTGCGGTTCTGAAACCTATACCCGATATATCCTCAGCAATTTTATATGGGTTTCCACGTAATATTTCATACACTTCGTCACCATACTCATTGTATATTTTTATTGCCATATTTACGGATATTCCATATTCTGACAAAAAGATAATAACCTGTCTGAATTCCTTTTTTTCCGCATATGAAACCGCTATGTTTCTTGCCTTTCTTTCGGATATTCCGCTTATCTCAGCTAATCTTTCCGGCTCTTCTTCAATTATTCTAAGGGTATCTGATTTGAATTTTTTAACTATCTTTTTGGCGAGTATTTCGCCGATTCCTTTGACTATCCCTGAAGCCAGGTATCTTTCTATACCTATTACATCTTCAGGCATTTTTATCTCACATGAAGTGAATTTAAATTGAATATCATATTGAGGATGGTTTACATAATCCCCTTCGGCTATTATGTATAAACCTTCGCCTATGCCATATAATGTGCCCACAAATATTTCATCGCCGTCTTCTCCTTCTACAGAAAAAACGGCGTATCCATTTTCGTCATTTTTATATATTATTTTCTCAATATATCCTTCTCTGGTCATATTTGCCTGCTATCCATAGCTTTCTATAATTATTTGGTCGGATTACGCTTTTGTTACATCTGCAGCTTTGTCTTCGACCGACACATCTGCTGCCTGTTCTACAGTAGGATAATTATTTTTCATCGACTCATAAAGCTGCTGTGCAAGCCCCAGCTTTCCCTGATCCGCAACTGCCTGCGCATACTGCTGAATCCTCATATCGCCGAACATTTTTTCATAATCGCCTTCTTCTTCGTCAGACTTCATTACGGTATTCTCCATAGCTTTATATACTTGTTCAACCATATATGCTTCAAACTGCTTGGCAGCATCCATCATTTCTTCATCAGTAGGAATATTACTTTTGTTCGAAGCTTTGTTAGCCTTCAAATTTTTTTCAAGCTCAGTAGAACGACTTGCATTAATAATTGATGAATAATCTGTAGTTCCTATCGCATCCATGCCCAAACCTCCTTAAGGCTTATCTTAAGTTATTAGCCTGCTGCATCATATCGTCTGTTGTCTGTATGGCCTTTGAATTCATCTCATAAGCTCTCTGTGCAACTATAAGATTAACTATTTCATTTGCCACATCAACATTTGAACCTTCTCTGTAGAACTGATGTACCTTACTTGGAGTAAGTGCGTTATTGCCGGTCTCTGCTATAGCCTCACCTGAAGCAACTGTTACCGAAAAGTTATTATTTCCAACCTTTGAAAGTCCGACAGGATTATTGAACTGGTATAATCCTATTCTTACCTCCTGACCATTGTTGGTAAGCGGTATCAGAGCATTAAGATCCGATTCAAATCCCAATCTTCCCTGATCATCTATCTGTACATCCGCAGCCAGTCGATCCTTTGGCAATATAATGGAATTGCCATTTGTATCAAGCACGGGATAACCTTCTGATGTACAAAGCATATTTCCGTTATCGGTAGGAGAAACTATGAAATTACCATCCCTTGTATAGAGAGTCTCACCATTTAAATTTTTAACCTGGAAGAAACCGTCTCCCTCGATAGCAAGAGCGAATGGGTCCTCTGTAGCAAGAAGTTCACCCTGCGTAAACATACTGGTAATCGCAGATGTTCTTGAGCCAAGTCCCACCTCTGCCGCAACCGGTTTTTGATCGCCTGCATTGTTAGTGGACTTTGATTGAAGATTCTGATACAGAAGTGATTTGAAACTTGTCTGTTGATTCTTATATCCTGATGTATTAACATTTGCAATATTATTTGATATTGTATCTACATTTACCTGCTGTGCTCTCATTCCTGATGCAGCAGTCCAGAGTGATCTCATCATGGTTTTATACCTCCCGCTTTATCCGTAATTATATTAAACCTGACCAATAGTTACTGTCTTTTCCATTATATCATCGAGCGTCTGAACCATCTTCTGGTTGGTTTCATACGCACGGCTTATGGCAATTAGATCAACCATTTCCGTTACCATATTGACATTGGACATTTCCAGATAGCCCTGCTGTATGATTGCATTTGCCGGAACATTCGTCGCACCTTCCACTGCATCATACATATTCTCACCATAGCTTGACAGATAATCATAGCTTTCAAAATCTGTAAGCCCGATAGTAGCCACATAGGTATTACCGGAATAAATATCACCATTTTCATTTATCGCTATTTCAACAAGATTAGCATTTGGTATCTGGATTATATTGTTATTGTCATCAAGGACAAAATCTCCGTCTTTTGTCTGGAGATATCCTTCCTTTGTAACCGTAAAATCACCATCGCGGGTATATCTGATATGTTCCGTACCGCTCTTATCAGTCATTCTAATGGCAAAAAATCCCGAGCCGCCTATAGCAACATTATATTGATCGCCTGTCTCTCGAAAGCTTCCCTGAGACATATCATAGAAAGTCTCACCAATCTTAACGCCTAATGTCATTCCACCCAGTCCCCGCTTTATATTAGGACCCTCCGTATTATCGTCAATCTTCACTGCCAAATGTCTGTCAAAGGATTGAGCCGTAGCATCAATCTTCTTAAAACCGGTGGTATCTGCGTTAGCCATATTGTTTGATACAACGTCCATACGCCTCTCTTCGTTGCGTAGTCCCGTCCATGCGGTATACAGACCTCTTAACATATCATCAACTCCTGTTTTTCTCACTTAAAAATTCTATATACTTACCTGTTCCTATAGCAACCGCCGTAAGAGGTTCTTCTGCCGTCATCGTGGTAATGCCTGTATTTTCTTCTATCAGATCCTCTAAACCATGAAGCAGTGAGCCGCCGCCTGTTAATACTATACCCCTGTCCGCTATATCAGCCGCAAGCTCCGGAGGTGTTCTCTCAAGTACCGAATGTACTGCATCAACAATCTGAGCCGTAACCTCTCTTAATGCCTCTTCCGTCTCGTCTGAAGAAACTGTTACCGTCTTAGGCAAACCTGTAACCAGGTTTCTTCCTCTTATGTCCATCGTTATATTCTCAGGTCTCTTATAACACGTTCCTATATTTATCTTTATTTCTTCTGCCGTACGCTCTCCTATCAAAAGATTGTGTCTTTTTCTCATGAATCTGACTATGGCTTCATCAAAATCATCCCCCGCAACCTTTATTGAGGTTCCTACCACTGTTCCTTCCAAGGATATAACAGCTATATCAGATGTTCCTCCGCCTATGTCAACTATCATATTTCCACAAGGTCTTGAAATATCTATGCCTGCACCTATCGCTGCCGCTACAGGCTCCTCAATTATAAATACATCTCTTGCACCTGCCTGATAAGTAGCGTATTCGACTGCTTTTTTCTCTACCTCTGTTACTCCCGACGGCACACATACGCTTATACGCGGCCTCCTGCCGAAGAAACTCTTTCCAACAGCTTTTTGTATGAAGTATTTGAGCATCTTCTCAGTAATTGTAGAATCAGAAATAACCCCATGTCTAAGCGGCCTTACAGCCACTATATTACCCGGGGTCCTTCCCAACATCAGCCTGGCTTCCTCACCAATAGCTTTTATTCTATCCAAATCTCTATCGTATGCAACTACAGAGGGTTCCTTAAGTACTACTCCTTTTCCTTTTACATAGACTAGTACACTGGCCGTTCCTAAATCTATACCTATATCCGAACTTGCCATCGGTTACTCCTTTCCAGCTATTATATATATCGTCAATAAATTATAAATCATTAGCTTTTCTTAAAATAATTAATGATGCAGGCTCTCCGTCAAGCCATTCCATACGTATCTCGGTTATGTCCATAATCTGATCAAATTTCTGGATAAAGCTTCTCCAGTTAGTTATCTTCTCCTGTGTGAATGAAGTCCTCATGCCTGTCATATTATCGAACTTATCATGAAGATCATGAATTATCTCGTGGCTGTCTCCGCCCACAAAATCTCTGCCCATAAGCTCATTCATCTTATTATTGGAGAAAAGCACCTCGCCCGTATGAGTATCTCTTACGAATACCGCTACTTCAAAGTTATTGTATGTTTCTAACAAATGTTTATTCACATTTCTTATATTATCATCGCCGAAAGCACTCTCCATCATATTCTGTATGACCAAAGATATACTCTTTAAAAATCTGAGTTCCTCGCTGGAAAATACTCTTTCATTCCTGTCCTCGGCAAAGAATGCCGCACCGTTTATTTTGCCCCTAAAAAACAAAGGATATCCAACAATCGCCTTAAAATTATATCTCATGATACTGAGTTTGGTTTCCTTTGTATAATTAACATTATCAACCAGATATATTCCCTCATTGGATTTAAAGCTGTCCTCAACTATAAATATATTGGTTGATATCGTATCAGCAAGATCCTGATCAGCAGATTCTCCCGTTATATTCCAGTAGCTTCTTATCTTGTAATCATTCTTATTATGCTTTGAGCGTGTATAAACAAAAGCCTCACTTAAGTTGAGCTGTTCGCACACTTCTCTCAAGGTTTCTTCCACAACCTCATTTACAGAGTTGTACAGATTGCTGTTAATCTTGGACAATGCCGTAGAAATAATATTCTGACGATCGAGTTCTTCCCGCAGCTTCATACCCACGCCCTTTGACTTCGCTATCTCTATCTCTGATGATAATTTTTTTCCAAGATAATCCGATAGAAATTTTGCTGTTGAACTGATGTCCTGATAATACTTTTTCAGATTTTCATTCTGTTCCTCGGTATATGCTGCTACTATCCATAAACCTTTCACCTTACTGCCATTTTTTATAGGTGATGCTATAAGATGTCCATCAGGATGACTTATCATCTTTCTTATTACGGATTCACCGCTTTCTATTACTTCATCTCTTAACTCTTTATAAGCCTGCTTATACTTCGGATTTTCAAACGAGTCATAAAATACACCAAGCTCAGCACCCGGTCCCGACGGTGCAAACAAAACCCTGCCATCCAGGTCAGTATAAGCACAGTAAAGCCCGGAAAGTTTTGAAAATGTATTTACAGCATTCTCAAGGTGTTCATCCTGTTTTAAAAGCTTATATTCTTCCTCGTTATTGCTTATATCACGCGCCTTTTTGCTTATCGGATCTGTAGCTCTTTCGTTCTTATCCGCATTATCTTTACGTCTGATATAACACTCCAATAAAATATTGCCATCTTTTCCCTCAGTTATACTAACTTCATTCACAACGTCATACAACTGGCCATCATCGCCAACCATTCTGTATTTGTGAATATAGTCCTTAACTTTGGCATTTATTGCGTCATCTATAACCTTTTTAACTTTCTCCCTGTCTCCCGGGAAGATGTAATCTTCCGAGAGTTTCATTCCCTTACTGAGAAGCTCAACATTCATACCGATTGTAGCGGCATTTGGAGAAATGTATTTAAGTGTTCTGGTTTTATTTGCTTTGGAGTATTCCTTTATAAGAATAACATAACCTGATTTATTTAATGCTTTTAAAAGATATTTATTTTCTAACAGCATATAACGCCCTCCTTTGCATATATATTCCCCTGCTGTAAAATGGCTGCTACATAATTATATGCAACAGCCATGTAATCCCATCTTATTTCTTTAATTACCTTTCTAAATCAGGAAAAGCCTGATCTGCAACGGACTTAGTTTCATTACAAGCCTGTACAACATTATCAACGGATTTTAATAATGTTGACATATAATCACTTACGCTCTCACATTCTCTCTTGACAGACATTCTAATATTATATGCCTCAACTCTCGCCTGATTGCGTAGCTCTTCGCACTCTGCATTTGTCTGCTCGGTGAGAACACGACAGTTATACTCTGTCTCGTCTCTTAAAGCATCTGTTTCTTCCTTTGTCACACGCTTTAATTCCTCACAGTCTGTATATGTTGTCTCACGAAGTTCCTGGCAGGCGCTTGTCGTCTCTTCATTCATCTCACGGCAGGCATCTTCGGTCTCTCTTCTTAATCTCTCGCACTCAGCAGTTGTCTCATTTGCAAGTCTCTGGCACTCTGCATTGGTTTCGTCCGTAAGATCCTTACACTCCTTCTGTGTCTGTGCCATAAGTGCATCTGCACTCTCTCTTGCCTGCAAGAGTGTTCTTGAAATGGATTCATATCTTATTGCTGATTCTTCTTCTCTGGTCTTGTAAGTCTCAAGCTGGTCTCTCATCTGAGTAAGTTCAACCTGCAGCTCATCATTAACCTGTTTGAGATTATCTATCGTGCTGCTTGATTCGTTAAGGTTTACTTCACGCATAGTATGAAGATTCTTTACCGACTCACTAAGTTTAAGTACATTAGCCTTTAATTCTTCAACTTCTTTTTCGTGTTCCCTTTTCAAATCATCTATATATGATTCAGTCGCCTTTTTATCATATCCGCCAAATGATGCTGTTTTTATCTGTAACTCCATACTACAAGTACCCCTTTCACATTTCTAAAATGTCTGTATGACCATTATTTTCATTATTATAGCACAAGAAACGACAATATGCACTCATTTTTTACAATTAATTATGAGGAGCAGAAGCAATTATCTTCAAATTACCTTTGAATACAGCCCGTCCATAACCATATGGCAATATAAAATGGTCACCTTTTTTTATAAATTCACCATCTATATATCCAAAGCCTTCTATAACTGACATCAGCATAAATGCTCTATCTTGTATTATATCAGCTTCATTTTGTACATCAAGTCTCCATACAGTAAAATATTCACAATCGCCAAGATTAATCATTTCATGATTTATCAAACAAGAATCTTTACGCTCTTCCTCCCGGAACCTGTTTTCAATAACAAAAGGAGCCTCTATAACATCTATACTCTGTCTTATATGAAGTTCTCTTGGTTTTCCATCCTGAAGTCTGTCATAGTCATATACCCTGTATGTAATATCGCTGCTTTGCTGTGTCTCAAGTATAAGCGTACCGCCTTTTATAGCATGTACGGTACCGGGTCTTATCATAAAAAAATCTCCTGCCGATACGGGTATCTCCCTAATAAACTCATTCCAGCGTTTATTCTCAATCATATCTTTAACTTCAGCCTTGTCCTTAGCATTATGACCTATAATTATCTTTGTATCAGGCAGCGCATCTATGACATACCAGCATTCCGTCTTTCCAAATGATCCGTTTTCATATTTCATAGCGTACTCGTCATCAGGATGAACTTGTATACTCAAATCTTCTTCTGCATCAATAATCTTTATTAAAAGAGGAAATCTGTCATTGTCAATATTTCCGAATAAATCCTTTCTCTCATTGAACAAAGAAGAAAGCTTCATACCTTCAAACTCACCACCGGCAACAATCGTATCGCCATTTGGATGCGCACTTATTCCCCAACATTCTCCACAATTATCAAAATCTATATTATACCCGAATTCTTCCCTCAGTCTGTTACCACCCCATATCATCTTTTTAAAAACAGGCTTAAGTCTGATTATTTCCATTTATACTTTTCTCCTTGCGACATATATTCTATCATGAGCATTTTAATTATAAATTACAAATCAACAATATGCACTCATTTTTTACGTAAAAACATATATTTTTTATAATTAAATGACTTTTTTCTATCGCATTTACATTTCACTTATGTTAAAATAGGCAAAGTGAGATTTGATTTTATGATTAATATGTGAGGTTTTTATGAAAAATATCAAAAAAATATCGGGAATCTGTCTTGTACTTATTATGTTGCTTAGTCTTACCGCATGTGGTACAAGCTATGAAAAAAAATACAAAGAATATGTAAAAAGTCTGATAGCAATAAATTACCTGGGAGTATCCGAAGACTATATCAAATCAACCGGAGCTAACAAAGAGGATGCAGATGCACTATATCAGGCTAATGCAGAGTTGCTTGCAGATAATATTCTCAATTATTATGGCATCGTGACAACAGATGCTCCTGAGATAAGGGAGCAGTATATAGAACTTGCGAAGAACATATACAGCAAGGTCAATTATACCGTGTCACAGGCTTATAAGAACGGAAGCGTCTACCTCGTAGATGTAACAATATCTCCGATTAATATTTTATCACAGTCTGCGAATGATGTAGCTAATTATGTAAACAAATTCAATGCAGCGGTTGCAGCAGGCGATTACAACGACTATACCTTAGAGAAATATGAGACAGAATTCTCCACTGGAATGCTTGAAATATTAAATGACGCAGCCCTTAATATGACCTATGCCGAGCCTGTAACCGTAACTGTTGAAATAGTTGTTGACGGTGATACATACTATATAAGTGAACGTGACTTCTTAAAGATTGATGCTGCGATGATTAATTCGAATAATATACAGCCGGTAACTACGGAAGATGCTGAGGGCGAATAACCGTTCTACACTTTGAGACGTGCAAAAAGGGATTGACAGAAAATTGTATGCTTTCATACGCAATTTTTCTTATCAATCCCTTTTTATATGGTGAAAGCCATTACCGAGTCAAGTGAAGCGAAAACGAGGTATACACGTCATATTTTATGCTTTTGCAAGTTGCTCTTTAAGTTGTCGAACTTCCTCTTCAAGCTGCTTTACTTTGTTGCGTTCCCTCGTAAGAGCCTGCCGCTCTTCCTCAAGCTCTCTTCTTGCCTCGGCGGTATTACGACGCTCGGCCTGAATGTCCATTTTCTCCATGTTTTCAAACCAATATCCCATATTATCAGTCCTCACATTCCTAAGATTTTCCTGCGCCTCTTCAGGCGATACATTAAGTTTCATATACAGATTCCATATAATCCTTTGAAAGGTTTCAAGAATAGCCTCGTTGGTATTGTTCATTATAGCCGCTATTCTCTCAGAATTTGTATTAATAAATTCATTCAAATCCTCAGCAGTCTGTATCTTGTTAAGCATCATCAGTACAGACATTTCGTCATTATAGGATAGAAGTTTATCATTTGTGTAATCGTGGATATTTACAAGCTTATATTTAAAATCCGGTATATAATCCTTAAAGATTTCACTCATAAATACCCTGTCTTGTAAATGCATATCTGCCGTCCATTTATTAGCACCTTCATAGTAAACTATGGGAATGACTGGTGGATATTTGAATTCTTTGTTGCGGGGATTGCCTTGCCCATCCGTATGCTTCTTACCATATACATCCCATATAAGCGCCATATATTTAAGCAGCTGCATAGCTACATTATAATCCACATTGCTCTTATGTTCAATAAGTGAAATGATATAAAGCGGAAAATCTAAGTCTTTAATATGTATGCGTTTAACTGTGTCTGTCTCGAATTTTATGCCAAGATATGCCTGATATGTATCGGATTCATCAATTATATCTTCAGGCTGTATATCCTTTAGGATATCTATATCAGTAAAGTTGCGCAGAAACTGTGCGCATAGGGTATGGTTATGAAATATTTGGCGGTTATTAATATCAGGAATCTGCCCCTTATTAATATTTTTAATTAACTCCGTATTATCGTGAGCTTTATCATTTGCAGGATTAATAATATCTTTGTCGAACATAAATATAATCCTCCAAAAGTATTTGTATTTTGGAAAACAATAAGTTTATTTTGGGAAAATGGGTAGGATTTTGGAAATAAAACTTGCCTATATAAAATTATATGACAAAATATAACAAAATATGACAAAAATTTAAATTATTTATCAGCTTGAATATCACGATTCAATCGTGATATTCAAGCTGATATGGCGGATATAGTATTGGACTTAAAGTGCAGAATATTTATCTATTCCACCGTCACTGACTTTGCAAGATTTCTTGGTTTATCCACATCAAGTCCTTTGGCTTCGGAAGTATAGTATGCTATAAGCTGCAATATGACCGCCGTCGCAAATGCCGTAAACTCCGCATCAAGCTTCGGAATCCTTATATGCTTATTGCATATCTTATCATCATTTACTTCTTCATCCTGACTTATAAGCACTACATATGCACCTCTTGCCTTCACCTCACGTATATTTGATATAACCTTTGCATATACATCCTCCTGAGTGGCAAGAGCTATGACAGGGACATTCTCGGTAATGAGTGCAATAGTTCCATGCTTTAACTCACCTGCCGCATAAGCCTCTGCGTGCACATACGAAATCTCTTTAAGCTTAAGAGCCGCCTCAAGACTCATCACATAGTCAAGACCTCTTCCTATGTAGAAGGCATCAGGCGCAAGCTTGATATGATTAGCTATTCTCTTGATATTATCAGCATTTTTAAGAGTTTCCTCTATGATATTCGGAGCATTAAGGAGCTTGGTTATAAATTCTTTTGCATCCTTCTTAGAAATAATATTCTTAATAATTCCGAGCTTGCAGGTTATAAGATACATTGCCGCAACCTGAACAGTATATGCCTTCGTGCTTGCAACCGCAATCTCAGGACCTGCGTGTGTGTAGAGTACATAATCACTCTCACGCGCTATGGTTGAACCCTTGACATTTACTATGGAAATGACCTTTGAGCCTTTGGACTTAGCAAGCTTTAACGCCTCTAAGGTATCTATTGTTTCACCCGACTGCGACAATACAATAGTCAGGGTATGCTCATCAATAATTGGGTCTTTGTATCTGAATTCCGATGCAATTTCTACGATTACAGGTATTCTTAATTTCCTCTCAATAAGCTGCTTACCTACCATACCGGCATGCATTGCCGTACCGCAAGCGACAACGGTTATATTAGTGCAGTTCTCAAATACCGTATCGTCTATTTCATCCTCCGTAAAATCCGGTAATCCATCTGAAATTCGTGGAACGACAGTATTTCTTATCGCATCCGGCTGCTCATAAATTTCCTTGAGCATGAAGAACGGGTATCCTCCCTTCTGTGCACCGGTTATATCCCAATTAACAGTAAGGAGCTTCGGCTTAACCTCATTCCCTTTTAAATCCTGTATATCTATACCCTCTTTGGTAAGTGTAAGTATATGATACTCAGGGACTACAAAGTATTCCTTTGAAAATGCTATAAGTGCCGTAAGATCAGAGGCAATAACCGAACCCTTATCACAAGAAGTTGCAACCATCGGACTTACATTTCTGATTGCAAATATTTTGTCAGGTATATCCTGAAACATTATACAAAGTGCAAATGCTCCCGAAAGGATTTTCACTACTTGCTTAATCGCTTTGTAAGGGTCATCCTCATAAAATTTATCAATAAGCGCTGCTACAACCTCAGAGTCCGTCTCTGAAACAATAGTATCCTGTAAGCCGTACTCAACTATGAGTTCGCGATAGTTCTCGATTATACCATTGTGAATTAGTACAACCTTGCCACATCTGTGTGGATGGGCATTTGTGTCTGTAACGCCCCCATGTGTAGCCCATCTTGTATGACCTATACCACAGGTAGCTGTCATCTCCTCTGTGTCACAAAGCTTCTTTAACTCGGCAACCTTTCCTGTTCTTTTCCTTAAAGTTATCTCTCCGTTTGAAAGCAGCGCCACACCGGCACTGTCATAGCCTCGATACTCAAGCTGCTCCAAACCATTTATAATAATATCCTTCGCAGGAAGATTTCCGGTAAAACCTATTATTCCGCACATAAAAATATCTCCTTATAATTAAATTTTCAAAACAACATCATACAGACAAATCAGTAAAATAAGCAGATTTGCCCCATACAATTATATTTTATTTGAATCCATCGTGTATAATACCATTACAATAAAATACATTCTGAATTTTTACCGGTTGTAAGACCTCTGTTTTGAAGTTACCCTCATATTTAATCTCACATAACGCATCCGGTAATAATGCGGGAAAGCATCCGCCGAATTTTCGATAACTTTCCTCCTCGTCAACCTGTACTCTCTACCACAGGTGCTGGCGCTAAGGTTCTTAACCTTTCGAAATCCATATCCTCCTATATATAGATATTTTATTATAACATAACCACAAGATAAACGCAAATTCAATACAAGCATAGCGAAAGCAAAAGAGCCATAAGTTTTCACTTCATGGCTCTCTTAACATTACAAGATAAAATTTACAACTATCCCAGATGCAATATATTAAGCAGTAAAATCCAGCTCATACCATAATAAGTCACAACCGCCACAAGGTCGTTTATTGTAGTTATAAGCGGACCGGATGCTACTGCCGGGTCAACCTTTATCTTCTTGAAGAATAACGGAATCAATGTTCCAACAGCACTTGATATAAGCATGGCAAGCACTAAAGAAATACCTATACAACCGGATACCGCAAATGAGAACATAGCAGTCCTGTGCTTTACCGCCAGCAGATACAGTCCCACAAACACAAAGGATATGCATCCAAGCAGAAGTCCGTTGCAAAGTCCGACTCGCATTTCTTTGGTCACAAGATGACCTTTTTGCTTAAAGGTAAGGTTTTCATCCATAAGAACACGTATAGTTACCGCAAGTGACTGGGTGCCGACATTTCCCGCCATATCAAGTATGAGCGACTGGAATGCCATTATTATGGTAAGCTGAGCGATAACCTTATCAAACATACTTACCACACTTGAAACTATCATGCCAAGTCCCAAAAGTATAAGCAGCCACGGCAGTCTTTTTTTCATACTTTGCGCAAGCGGTTCCTGTAAATCCTCCTCTGCAGTAAGACCTGCCAATCGTGCGTAATCTTCACCCATCTCATCATCCACAACTTCGATAATATTCTGTGCGGTAATAACGCCTAAGAGTTTATTCATATTATCAAGAACGGGGATTACACTCTCGGAATAATCCTTCAACTCTTCGATACAATCATCTATGGTTTCTGTTGCATACACATAAGGAAACGACGTTACTATAAGTTCCTCAAGCGGTACGGTATTTCTTGCTATAATCAAATCCTTGAGGTCTATAGCTCCGTAAAACTCGTCATTTTCATCCACTACAAAAAGTGTAGTAATATTGTCATTTTCTTCAGCCTGCCTTACTAACTCGCTCATAGCCTGTTTAACAGTAAGATTTTCCCGTATGATTATACAGTTGGTAGTCATACGGCTGCCTATCTCATCCTCATCAAAGGAAGCAATAAGCCGGATTTCCTTCTGTACATCAGGTTTAATGGCGTCAATAATTAATGCTCTCTTCTCTTTTTCGATCTGATGCAGTACATTTGCGGCAGTATCGGTCTCAAGCTCTGACACAACTGCGGCCGCCTTACGTATATCCATCTCATTAAGATATACTCCGACATCCTCCTCGTCTATGTGTTCAAATACATCGGCGAGCATTTCCACGCTGCATACGCGCAGGAATTTTTTTCTTTCCTGAGAATTAAGCGTACCGATTACCTGAGCAATATCATTACCATGATAATCCTCTAATTTATTTAGTATTGTCTTAGGGGAAGCATTGCTTCGTATGATTCCAAGAATTTCAGCCTCATAATCAGGCTTTGCTGCAGCGATATCATTTTCAGCCGCATTATTCATTACTTCATCTTCCATTTTTTAACCCTCCGTTTCATTCGTTGAAGCTTTTGATATTTCAACGCTGACGTAAGGGACAAAAGGACATAAAAATACCTATGTATGCGGGCATACACAGGCAGATAAAACTACATATACATCATAAATAAAGTGGCAGGCGCAAAGTCAGGCTGCAACTTAATATATCCGTATATGCACAATCGCCCATTTTGCCCGTGACTGTCGCCGTTTGACACTTTATTCACCTCCGTAATTCATATTTAACAACATTGTAATTATGGCATTATAATTTGTGTTTGTCAATAAGTGTAATCCCTAATATCAGAAATTTTATATAATTGTTTTTTATTAAATTTAACCTAACATTTATACATATAAATAATAAATTTCAGTAAATAATTATTAAATTTAATTTTTTTTAATTTTTTTCACAAAAATACAATTGTATAACGTATAATATATATAATGTAAATAAACAACGGACAGGTTATTACGACCTGCAGGCAAAGACACAATTATACATTTGGGAGGAAGGAATCATGAAAAAAAGAGTGTTGCAAATATTAATTTGCACAACAATTTTGAGTATGATATCGGGCTGTAGTAAATCTGATAACAAAAAAATTACCCCTGATACAGAAACGCGTAGTGATACAGAAATAAGCAGTACTGAAAATGTTGGCACCATACCTGACACTGCAAAGGATGACATAATTCTTATAAGTGATTATTCCAACTATGCAGAAGGTTATCAGGAACGCGGCTGGTTTATAGACGGCAATGGAAATGTCTATGATTATGATTTTACAGATGGGTATATGCCCGAATATTACTCGCAAAACGAAGGCTATGAGTTCAAGGAGAAGCTCAGATTAATTAAAGAAAAAGCAAAACCCACAGGTACCTGCGATATATCAGCTATCTCAAAAATATATACAGAAGGAATAAGCATAGACCCTGATGCGGAATATTTAAATGAATTTGCTGCTAATGATGCCGGTCAGAACTGTCTTTACTTCCATGACTCTGAAAACGATGAACTTGTACTTATCAGTGCATCGGGAGATACCGATATAACACCTACGGACAAGCATGCAAAATCAGCATCACAATATGTGAATAATCTTTCTATTGAGAGCACAGGCAATGAACCAGTAACATTTTTAACATCAGACAACTACTATATTATAAACTCACACTGCGGATATATAAATGGTGCGGAAGGATGCTTCATATTATTTAATTCCGACGAAATTGATGAATTTAAGAATCTTACGGGAATTGATATATATGGTCTGTTCTCCGATATAGAATATGCAGATTTTGAAGATGACTCAGAATACGGTCAGTACGTTTATTTTGTACAGATTTCAAACACAAATACTATGGGCTATAATCTGGTTTATGACGGACTCATGAAACAAGGCAACATATATCAATTTACGGAAGGAACGGAATACAGCATCCCTGATGATGACGCCGAAGTCGGCGAAGCTTTAGACGGTTTCTGCACAGTTGCTGCCGTATATACTTATAATGATACTCCACAAGACAATGAATATCTTCACACCAACAGCGAGCCGTGGCAACGTATTGAAGCTTCACCTCATAATCAGGATCTGACAGAGGAAACAAGCCAGGAAACCAACCAGGAAAATGATAATTCCGAGACAGGACTCTCGTTCCCTGCAAGTGCTGCAGGCGAGTATTATTTTTCAAGCGGTGCCGGCGGCTGGGGAACTACCCTTACCGTATATGAAGACGGAACATTTAATGCTTCATTCCACGACAGCGATATGGGGGCATCCGGCGAAGGCTATGACGGAACAACTTATATAGGTAATTGTTACGGTCAATTTACAGTTACTGAAAAACAAAGTGACTATATTTACAAGATGTCAGTTGATATAACCGGTCATTCCACTCTTGATGAAGAATATATAGAAACCTATACCTACGACGATGGTACCGAGTACAGGCAACGCTATGTATATAGCGATGTATACGGCTTAGATGAAGGCACGACATTTATGCTCTACTTAGATGGAGCACCAACCTCCGAGCTTCCTGAAGGCTTTATCATGTGGATGGCCATGCCTCGCGGCTGGGGCGATAACATCCCTGAGACACTTTCATTCAATGGAATTTATAATGTCGAGGGAGACTGCGGCTTTGGACAGTAATCGGATAAAATATATGTTTATTTAATTGAAAGATAGTTTTTTAAGAGTTTTACCTATAAGGACAGATTAAAGTACATTCTTATAGGTAATTTCAAGAAAATATCAGCTTGTTTTTTTGAACTTTTACCTATAAGAACAACTTAATAATACATTCTTATAGGTAATTTATATAATTTCAAGGATGCCCCTGGGGACGGGGGTAGGGGCGAATACAATATAAAAAAAATATGCCCTGTCACTATCTTTTTTAAGATAGCAACAAGGCTTGTATCATAATCAATTACTTGACTGCTCCACACTCGGTACAATAGGTTTCAGTGTGAGTCGTAGCATCATGGTGAACGGTCTTATATTCCGCATCGTGATGTACAACTTTGGTTTCAGCATCGTGATGCTCTGTTGTGTAACCCACGACTTCATCAATCCACACCGTGCACCAGCCACCGCAAACACAGTCACCGGAATTTGTTCCACCAGAACACGAGCAATTATGTTCTCTACAATATTGATCACGCTGCTCCCATGTCCAGCCAGTCAAGTCAGTACCTGCGTTGGTAACCTTGTGTTCTTTACCTTCAAGGATAGGTATTTGCTCATCCCAAGCTTCTTTAACAACTACGGTTTCATCCCATGCATCCTTTACAAGAACCTGTTCGTCCCATCCGTTAGTATCGGTCACGGTACGAGTTGCCCAAGTATGTGTATGGGAAGGTGTATGTGCGTCTGACTGCTCTGATAATCCATACCAACCTATACCTTCACCTTTCCATCCGATACTTACAAGCCAATCATTTTCTGATTTACTTGTAGTATAATTGTGGCTGCCGGTTTTTGCATTTGGATTATATTGTCTGTATAATGCTACTGTTTTTGCATCATCCGAATACCAACCGATACCTTCATCTTTCCACCCTATAGTTACAAGATAATCTCTTTCTTCCCTGTTCATTGTATAATGATGCTCTCCGGCGTTTGGATTATACAGTCTGAAAACAGGTGTGTTTGATGTTGCAGGTGCAATCCAGCCAACCCCTTCGTACTTCCAACCTGCGCTTATTAAAGTATCTCTTTCGTCTGCGCTTGCAGTATAGAAGTGCTCACCACTGTTTGGATTATATAATCTGTACATTTCTACAGAAAGCTGAGTGGTACTTTTCACATCACTTTCATTTTTGATTGTCTGACCGGCTGATGCATAAGTTTTATCTTTTACATCGACCAAAGTGTCAGGTGATTTTATTAAAAAACAAAGTATGCATATTATTGTTAAAAAAGTTGTGGCTTTTATTATTTTCTTTATCATCTTTTTTCTCCTATGGTATTCGTGGTAGTGTCTAGTTGA
>JAFTFE010000103.1 GCA_017449765.1 Lachnospiraceae bacterium
GGGGGTGGGGGGCGAAATTTTTGGCCCCCAACCCCCGTCCCCAAGGGCATGACGAAATAACTTTACTCATTATCTTAAGGAGATTTTTTAAGAGCGGGAATCATTCATATAAATATGATTGATTTTCTACTTGGCAGAGAATTGTAAATAAAGATAGAGGAGACTTAAATGTACAATTATACTTTTGAAGAGTGGCTTGCATTTTTTGCAATATATTGCTTTTTTGGTTGGATATTTGAAAGTATATATGTTTCGATAGAATATAGAAAGCCGGTCAACAGGGGCTTTTTATACGGACCGGTTATACCTATATATGGTTTTGGTGCTGTAACAATTGTATTTTTTACGGCGCCGTTTAAGGCAAATGTTTTTCTCACATTTCTTTCAGGTATGCTTGCTGCAACTGCCCTTGAATACTTTACCGGTTATGTGATGGAGAAAATGTTTGGCGTAAGGTATTGGGATTATACCTATGAGCCGCTTAATTTAAACGGATACATATGCCTTGGATGTTCCCTTATGTGGGGGATGTTTTCAGTTGTTGTAACAAATTATATTCATGGTCCTGTGGACAGGTTTGTAAAGAATTTGAATGCTACAGAGCTTTGGCTCTTTGATGTTATATTTTTGGTGTTCTTTTGTATGGATGTATATGCATCAGCGCGTGCCGCCTTTGATCTTAAGAAGATGTTTAAGGAATATGTTGAAACAAACGAAAATGTTATCCGTATGCAAAAGCGTTTGGATGTGCTCCTCGCATTTGCGGAGGATGATTATAATCATTTCCAAAGCATGATGGAAGAAAAGAAGAAGGAGCATGAGGAAGAGAAAAACAGACTTAAGGCTAAGCTTGAAGAGTATAGAAATAAGTATTACGACAATAAGGAAAAAGCTAACAAGCGTGTTATGTATGCGATGAGACGTAACCCGGGTATGAGCTCAAGGGATAATAGATTTGAGCTTGACAGCTTGAAGAATATTTTTATGAAAAAGTGATATGTATTTTAAAACAGTTATATTTGAATAGTTCTATTTTATTGATGTTGCATTTATGAAATGATTCGACATTGTTTTCATGATTGACATAAAGTATATAGAAGTATATAATTAATTCAGAAGTATATAAAAGTATATAAGAGTATATAGAAGTATATAATGAAATAAAAAGTATATAAGGAGCACTTTATGGAAAAAAATCCTTTTTCAATTTCTTTTGGAAAAAAACCATATCAATATATAGAACGTGATTTGATTATAGATGAAATTATAGATGAAATAAGTTCGGATATAATTCAAAATCAATGCTTTATGCTCACGGGTGTTCGAGGTTCGGGTAAGACGGTCACAATGACTACCATAGAAAACAGATTTCGTGAGGATGATGATTTTATTGTTGTTGGATTAAATCCGGAAAGGGATATGCTTAAGAGTTTAGTAGCCAAGCTTTATGATTCAAAATCATCACTAAAGGGCTTTTTTGATTCCGAGATAAATCTTAGTGCTTTCGGAATTGGAGTGTCTATAAAAAATGTTTCTCCGATAGCCGATATAGAATCCGCATTGGAAGTGATTCTAAAGGAGTTGAAGAAAAAAGGAAAGAGACTTTTGGTTACAGTTGATGAGGTATATAACACTCCTTGCATAAGGGAGTTTGCAAGCACCTTTCAATTGTTAATAAGACAGGAACTTCCTATTTTTTTAATTATGGCAGGACTTTATGAAAATATTCATAATATTGAGGATGAAAAAAATCTTACATTTCTATACAGAGCACCCAAATATTTTATGGAGCCGCTTGAGTTTAACGAGGTAAAGCAAAGCTATATTGAGATACTTGGAGTAGCCCAAAAAGATGCCGGAGATATGGCAAAACTTACAAAGGGTTATCCGTTTGCATATCAGGCATTGGGAAAATATCTTTGGGATGCGCCAAAGCATAAATTGTCAGATGCAGTGATCCAAAAGTTTGATAAGGCGCTTGCAACTTATGTATATAATAAAATATGGGATGAGATGTCTGAAAAGGACAGATGGTATATGAATTTTATATCAAAAAAAGAAACAATGAAGACATCAGAACTTCTTGAACTTTCCGGACAGAATAAAAGCCAGTTTTCACAATACAGAGTCAGACTCAGTGATAAAGGAATAATTGATACAAGCAAGAGAGGACTTATAAGTATAAAGCTGCCACGTTTTGCAGAATTTGTAAAAAATAAAATAGAATTAGAGATATAAATAACCATAAAAAATGAAACAGTATTCGTATAATAGTTAAGACAAAAAAATGAAACAAAAATCAATGTAGGAGAGGTGGAAAATGGAAAATAACAACATGATAAGTCAGCAGGAAATTGAAAAAAGCAAGGAAATAATAAAAAAGATTAATCAGTATTACTACAGCAAGATGGTGGGGCAGTTCAGACTCGGAACTTCACTTTTGATAGCTGTAATGTGTAATGGTCACATACTCTTGGAGTCAGTTCCGGGACTTGCTAAAACTACGGCTGCAAAGACTTTAACCGAGGCGGTAAATGGAACTTTTTCAAGGATTCAATGTACACCTGACCTGCTTCCGAGTGATATAATCGGAACACAGATTTTTAATTATACGACTAACAATTTCGAGACAAAATTAGGTCCTGTATATGCGAATTTTGTTCTGCTTGATGAGATTAACCGTTCAAGTGCCAAGACACAGAGTGCGATGCTTGAGGTTATGCAGGAGCATCAGACGACTATAGGCGGTGAGGAGTTCAAGATGCCGGAAATATTTACGGTTATAGCTACCCAGAATCCTATAGAGCAGGAAGGTACTTATATGCTCTCTGAGGCGCAGCTTGACAGATTTATCATTAAGGAGATTATCGAATATCCGTCTATTGATGAAGAGTGCGAGATACTTAACAGGATAGAGACAAATGTATTTGACAGCTCGTATGCAGTCGTTTCCTTAGAAGAAGTAAAATTCCTGCAGCAGCTTGTGAAACGTGTTTATATTGATCCGGCTATTAAGAAGTATATTATATCTATAATAGATGCCACAAGACATCCTGAGAAGTTTATATCTAAGGAACTTGCGGAGTATATTACACTTGGTGCAAGTACAAGAGGCGGTATATATCTTATGGAGGTTGCTAAGGCTGTAGCGGTTATGCATGGCAGAAACTATGTTATACCGGATGATGTCAAGGTTATGATATACAGTGTGTTAAGACACAGGATAAGTCTTAACTTTGCTGCAGTTGCAGATAATATTACCGAGGAAAGAATTATAAATGAGATAATAGGAGCGATTCCAACGCCATGATGATGGATTATATTGCAAGGATAAAATCTAATGTCGGCATATATACGGACAAAAAGACTGATAATGTCTTTGATGGTTCTTATAAGTCCGTTTACAAGGGAAGCTCTCTTAACTTCGAGGATTTAAGAGAATATATCGTAGGAGATAACATAAGAGATATAGATTGGAAGGCTTCATCACGAAGCAGAAATCTGCTTGTCAAAAGATATATAGCCGAGAAAAAACATAATATAATGCTCATATATGATACGGGCAGAAAAATGCTCGCAGATACAAGGAGTTTTGAGACAAAGAAAGACGTGGCGCTTTATGCAGGCGGTACGATAGCTTATATTGCGGCTAAAAACGGTGACTATGTAGGCTCGGCATACAACCGTGACAGCAAGATAGAATACTCGGGACTGCGAACCGGGCTTACCAATGTTGAGAGACTTTTAACATCTTATGACAAGGCAGTATTTTCGGAGGAAAACGGAGATATATCAAAGACCATTAATTTTATCTTAAAAAATATTAAGAGAAAGATGATAGTATTTATCATTACCGATACTGCAGGGATAAATAATATAGATGACAGAACTCTTAAAAAATTAAAAGTAATGCATGATGTATTACTTGTGAATGTAAGTGATGCCGATATAACCTCGGCGGATGCTTATGATTTTGATAAATCCGAGTTTCTGCCTGATTATCTCGCAGATAATAAAAGCTTGATTAAACTTGAGCATAGTTTGAAAAAAGAGATAAAAGATGCAAATGAAAAGAAATTAATGCGTCAGGGAATTGTCTCTGTTGAAATTGATGGCAGGGATGAGATAGCAGAGAAGATAGTTTATTTGTTAGAGAGGCATAAATATGCAGTTTGTCACTAAGATTCAAGATAAGTTTACAGTTAAATTACAGGATATGTATTCATATTCGCCGGTTGCCCTTATTATATTGACGATACTTATTCTGATTCCGGTTATATATTTTATTGTAAAAATTATCATAAGTAAAAATGAAGCTAAGCCTATAGAAGTCAATTATGCACCGGTTAAAGATATATCTGATATAAAGGATAAGTATAACAGGCTTATAATGGAGATAATAGACAGGTATAATGCGGGTGAAATGTCTGACAAGGATGCCTATCAGAGATTAAGCAGTATTATCAGACATTTCGTATATGATATGACGGGAATTAAGGTACAGAACTATACTTTGTCGGAGATCGCATCGGTGAATATACCGCAGCTTTATTATCTTATAGATGAGTGCTATGAGCCGGAATTTTCAACCGAGATAAAACGTAATATTTTAGAAACCTGTGAGAAGGCAAGGAAGGTAATTATAGAATGGAACTAATGTACAGATGGGTTATTTACATAGGTGTGCCTGTTCTTATCCTGCTTCCTTTTGTGGTGATAAGAAAGAGTAAAAAGGACAAACCTCACGTCAAGGTGGCAAATGCATCTTATGTTATAGATAATCCTAAATTTAAGAAAAAAATCATTTTATATAAAATAATGCGTGTACTCGCTTTTGTCGGATTATGGGTGGCAATTGCGTTTTGTTTTGTCATGATTTCAAGACCGGTTGAGGTTAAGACGTATTCTGAAACTTTAAGAAACAGGGATATATTTTTATGCATGGACATATCCGGTTCCATGGATGAACTTAATTATGAAATATGCGATGATTTAAAAGAAATAGTAAATGGACTTAACGGCGAACGTTTCGGTATAACAATATTTTGTGGCAAGAGTGTTGTCCTTGTACCGCTTACGACGGATTATGAATATGTATTAAGTGAGATTGACAAATTGAAGAATTCATTTCAATCGGGCATGTCTCAGTTTTGGTATGTTGATTTTGATTATGAATCATATTATTACACATATGCAGGAACATTAAGTGATTATGGAAGTTCTCTTATCGGAGACGGACTTGCTTCGTGTCTTTTTGATTTTCCGGATTTAAAGGAAGACAGTGAGAGGTCAAGACTAATTATTTTATCGACGGATAATGAAGTAATAGGTGACCAGTTTGTAGATGTTACAGAAGCGACAGACCTATGCCAAAAGTATGGTGTAAAGGTTTTTGCTCTGGCTCCGCAGTATGTTGAAAATGAGAAAAGTTTTAAAAGTGATATAGAGAAGACCGGCGGAGGTTTTTATAAGATAAATAATAAAAGCAATCTTGAGAAGGTTATTGAGGATATAGGTGCAACCGACTCATCGGATATAGAAGAGATAAAAACAAGCGTAACGGACAGACCTAAGGTGTTTTTCTGTATTCTGATTATTTGTATGGGAGTATATTTTGTGTTTAGCAGGAAGGTCAAGCTATGAAGATAAATCCTATTATACCTGTCTGGCTGATGGCAGTAATATGTGTATGTTTTCTCTTACTTAAAAGACAGGGAAAATACAATTTCATAAGACAGATTATCATAGTCATACTTCTTTTTGTAATAAACTTAAGACCTATGATAGAAAATGGAGAGATACCGGGTGTTACACAGAAGGTTGATGTGCTTTTTGTGGTTGATAATACCATAAGTATGCTTGCAGAAGATTATAATGGTGAGGACAGAAGAATTGATGCGGTAAAAAAAGACTGTATGTATATTGTCAATGAACTTCCGGCGGCTAATTATTCCGTAATTATACTTGGAAATGAAGCAAAAAAAGCCATACCATATACAAATGATATAAATATGTTCGAGCAGGTTATTTATTCTTTAAACGGACAAACGAAGCTGTATGCGAGGGGAACGTCATTAAATACTGCCATAAATGTTATGGAAGAGGACTTAGATAACGAGAGGGACAATTACCAGATAGTTTTTTTCATAAGCGATGGGGAGATGAATTCAAAGGATAGTCTGTCGAGTTATTCTAAGCTTGAGAAATATATTGATGACGGCGCTGTACTTGGATATGGAACAACGAGTGGAGGACCTATGAAGGTGAATTCTTATCCGGGAGATGATACACCGCCTGAATATATCTATGAGGATTATTATCGCAAGAATAAATCTTTATCTAAAATAGATGAAAATAATCTTTCTAAGATAGCAGATGATATGGGTATAGAATATATTCATATGACGAGTCAGTCACAGATAAATAACAAGCTTAGTGATATTAAAGCAGATATCAATAAATTAGGATATGAAACCGGAACTAAGAAGGGATATAAGGATATATATTATTTCTTTGTAATTCCTCTTGTTTTACTGCTTATATTTGACTTTTTATATTATAGAAGAAAAGTAAGGGTGTAGACTATGAAGAAGAAAATATTAATAATTTTATATTTGTTTTTGTTGATTATATTCGGCAAATTTCTTTTTTCATATTTATATAATGAGAAGCTGATTTCGGATTATAATGAAAATGTTTATTCGCTTAGCGCAAATAATCTTAAGATTGCAAATTTTTATCAGCCGTATATTGCATATTTCAACAGCGGAAATATATATTATCAAAAGCATGACTACGACGATGCCATAAAAGAATACAACAGTGCGCTTAATGCCAATCCGCCGAAATTAAAAGAATGCCCGATAAGAATTAATCTTGCTCTTGCGATGATCGGAAAGATACCCGATGATTATGACTCTCCGGATAATATAGATGAAACAATTCTGACTCTCAAAGAAGCAAGAGAAGTGCTTCTTGAAGACGGCTGTGCAACCGAGGATGGTGACGGACACAGTTCTACTGCCGAGAGGTTAAAGAAAGAGATAGATGATTTAATAGATGAGCTTGAGGAAAAAAAGGATAATAATAATGGTAATGATGATGACGGAGATGATAATCAGCAGGATAATAATCAAAATCCGTCAGATGCCACGTCAACAGATGCAGAGACGGATGCCGAATCAGAGAGAGAAAATGAGATAGAAGAGCAGCTTATGCAGATGCAACAGGAAGCATATGAAGATCGTGAGGAAGAACTTCAATCATTTGATGATATTAATATATATATGTATGATGGAGATATATGGTAAGCCGGGATTATCTATCCAATACAATTACGCCGATTCCGCATGTATCTACGCCGGTATGACATGCAATACTGCATGACAAAGGATAGTAATAAGGCTCCGGATAATCAGGAAAAGCCTCTTTAACCTGTATGCGCCAGCTTTCTGCTTCCTCATCGGATTGAAAGGTTCCTGCGGTTGCTAACTGAAGCTTTTCTTTTGGAATATTTATAAATCTTGTTGAAAGATCATGAGCCAATGCATCTATCATTTTAAGTCGTGCTTTTATCATGCCTCTTATCTTGGCAAATGCATCAAGCTTTTCACCTTGTATGGTGAGTATAGGTTTAAGATTTATAACTGTTGCAACAGCTGCACCGGCGGCTGTTACACGACCGCTTTTTTTCAGGTATTCAAGAGAATTCACCGTTATGTATATGCTTGCATCATAAGCATTTTTTTCTAATTGTTCTTTTATTTTTCTTGCGGACATTCCACTGTCAGCCATAGCCTTGGCATCATAGACTGATTCCATAAGAGATACGGATATTCTGTGATTGTCTGCAACATATACTTTGCTCTCATACTTTTGTGCGTACCCAAGAGCTGACTCGCATGAGCTGCTCAATGCGCTTGACATTGGAATATATATGATTTCATCGTATCCGTCGGCTAATATGTTCTTCCACATATCTTCCAATATACCTAAAGATGGCTGTGAGGTGCATACATCAAGGCCTTTGTTCATGGCATCATATAAATCACCATGAGTTACATTTTCACCTTCAAGATAGTCCTTGTTATCTATTATTACAGGCATAGGAAGTACATATATTCCATCCGCTTTTCCTGCTTCCACAGATATACCGCTGTTAGTATCAGTCATTACCGCAGTTTTCATTTAAAATCTCCTTTAATGTGTAAATCAAACATATCAATATAATTAAAATTAATAATCATTATAACATAGTGAAATAATCATAACAACTTTTAATTTCAGATGTAATAAGGATTTTTTATTGGCTGGACAATAATAGTTGAGTATGATATTTTTACTTTATACAGATTATATCTGTTGAGATTGAAAAAGCGAGGAAATAAAATGTCAGATATTAAGTTTAAAGATATAAGAGGCTTGGCCAAGGAAATAAGCGATAATGTTTCAAAAGTAATAGTTGATAAGGAGAAACAAATTAAATTAATTATAGCCGGAATATTTGCCGGTGGTCATATTCTTATTGAAGATAATCCGGGTACAGGTAAGACTATGCTTGCAAAGTCATTTGCTAAAAGTATGGATGTGGATTTTAAGAGAGTTCAATTCACCCCTGATCTCATGCCGTCAGATATAACAGGATTAAATATATTTAATCAGAAGGAATCTGAGTTTAAACTTATTAAAGGTCCTGTATTTACTAATGTTCTTCTTGCTGATGAGATTAACCGTGCTACACCAAGAACACAGGCAAGTCTTCTTGAGGCAATGGAGGAAAAACAGGTAACCATAGATGGAGAGACAATAAAACTCGATGTTCCGTTTATTGTATTTGCTACAGAGAATCCCGTAGAAACAAGTGGTACTTATCCACTTCCGGAAGCGGAACTTGATAGATTTTTGATGAAACTTTCCATGGGTGAGAATGATAAAATTACAGAACTTAATATTATTGAAAGGTATATAGAAAATCTGCCGTATGAAGAACTCTCGCCTGTATGCAGGGCAGATGAGATTATGTCTGTGAGGCAGAAGATAAAGAGTGTCTTTATTCATGACTGTGTAAGAGAATATATGACGGATATCGTATTGGCTACAAGACAAAACAGTAAAATAAATATGGGTGTAAGTTCAAGAGGGCTTCTTGCTTTGGTAAGATGTGCTCAGGCTTATGCTGCCATAGACGGCAGAAAATATGTAGAGCCTGATGATGTGAAGGCACTTGCGCCGTATGTGCTGGGACATAGAATTATAGCATTTGGCGGAGCTAATAATTTTAAATATAATTCTAATTTGATTATGGAAATTGTAGAAAGCATAGATGTACCGGTTGAGGATTGGAAGGAATAAAATTATCTATGAAATTGGTCGTTGCTATAATTATAGCTTTGTTTATATATTTTTTTCAGAGGAATCTTTATATAAGACTTTGGAATAAAAACCTGGATGTAAATATTGTTTTTCATAATGTTTATCTTAATCAGAAAGAACGTTCATATATTACTGAGACGATAAATAATGCTAAGTTTTTGCCACTTTCGGTATTGCATGTAAAATTTGTGGCACCGAAGAGTTTTATATTTGATGATTTGGACAATGCATTTATTGCAGACTCATATTATCGTAATGATGCTTTTTCCGTTATGGGTAATCAGAAGGTAATCAGAAGACTGTATTTTACTGCACAGAAAAGGGGTTATTATACCATAGAGGGACTAAGCATAACTGCCAAAGATTTTTTTATGACCAAGAGTTTTGCAATGAATATTCATAATAAATCCGATACCTATGTTTTTCCAAATAAAATTCAGGATATTAATTTTGATTTTATATGCAGCGTTATGCTTGGAGATATCGAAAGCAGAAGAAGTCTTATAGAAGACCCGTATACTTTTCGTGGAATAAGAGACTATGATTCCGGTTTCAATATGAAACACATTAATTGGAAAGCATCGGCAAGAACCGGAGATTTAAAGGTTAATCTTTATAATACAAGTACCGTTCAGAGAATAAAAATAATATTAAATCTTGATACCAATACAATGATTAAGACAGGCTATATAGATGAGGTAAGCATAGAACTTGCAAGCTCTGCCGCATATTATTTTTTGAATCATAATCTGCCGGTTGCACTTAGAAGCAATGGAATGGATTTAATTACAAAGAATCTTTGTGAGGCTGATTTCGGGACATCAAGTAATCATATGATTACCATAGACAAATATCTTGCCAGAATAGACGGACCTGCGGGGCTTGATGCTATTATGAATATAATTAATGAGGAGACGGAAGATAAGACGCATAATGTGTCATATATGATAATCTCCTCTTACTGCAAGGAAGATATACTCAATAAAATTGACTTACTTGCAAAAAAAAGCGAAGGACTTACCATGATAGTGCCATATTATAATATACATGGATTTCAGAAATCCCGCGCATATATGCAGGGCTGGGAGGTGAATATTTATGAGACCTAAACTTGAATATTTCAGAATGGGACTCAGGTTGTTATATGAATGGCTTTTCAGTATTTTGCTTGCATATTTCTTTTTGATTATTTTTGTGAAGAAAACACCATTCCAATTTATTGAGTTGATTTTGCTTGGCGTTTATCTTGTTTCTTATCTTACAAGAAGAAAAGCTCCGAATAATTTTGTGGCTTTCCTGATTCATATAGTGTGTGGCACAGCTATGTTCTTTTTGCCAATCCCGCGAGGTGATGCAATTGTAATTGCCATGATTATTTTTTATCAGCTATGGGAATCTTTTATATATATAAGAACGGGCAAACTTTTAATACTAAATGATGTACCATGGCCGACTCTGCTTATAAGTATAATAATTTATGCTTACGGATATTTTACGCATAGCAGTCTTTTAACAACGTGGGCATATTATATACCCATTATGCTTATTGTTATTTATTTTCTCATCATTTATTTGGATGGTATGAATAAGTATGTTGAATCGACAAGGGACGTTACAGGGCTGCCTATAAGCAGGATAGTGAAGACGAATTCCTTGATAGTATTTGTTATACTTGCACTTCTTATAACAGGTATTCTGCTTGGAAACTGGCTTGATTTGGATGCTGCACTTTATAAATTAGGCAGAGGAATATTATCCGTAATCGGAATGATTGTTCTTGTAATAAGGATAATAGGAAGGATAATTTACAGTATTTTCCATACAGAATCAAATGAAGAAATATTATCAGAGGAAAACGAGTTCGGGGATATAGCGGGACTTTACGCAAGACAGATAAGGGATTCATCAGAATTTGTATTCAAGCTTATAGCAGTAATTTTTGTAATATATATTTTATATAAATTCTTATCATGGTTCATAAGACTTTTGATGAAAAAAAGACAGATTAATGGCGACATAATAGAGAAGGCGGATATGAGAATCAGGAGTATAGTGAATTATAATTCGATTAATAAGAACAATACAGGATCATCCAGGGAAGAAAAGTTAAGAAAACTATATAGGGAAAGCATTATTTTTTACAGATATGATATAAGACTTAGTCAGAATAAAACTCCCCAGGAGATTGAGAAAGAATTATATGACATGGAAATCGCTGATGTGAGAGAAATAACTGATATATATCGTGATGTACGCTACGGTGGTGAAAATGTAACAAAAGAAATGCTGAGAGCCTTTAAAAAATGAGGCTCTCAGCATTATATTATTTTGCATGTTCACCAAGTGCTGATGTGAATATATCAATTATTGTGTTGTCAGGATAAGCGCCGAGCTTGTGTACATCCTCTGCTTTGATTAATCCGCCTGCCATCGTCGGATGTCCTCCGCCGTTTCCGATGCCTTTGAGTGCCTTACTGATTATTTCACCGGCATTTACATCAGGATTTTCAGAACGAATGGAAAATTTATATCCGTCTTCACGCTTGGAATAAACGACGGTTACGTCAACACTGTTTAGGTCGAGTATAAAATCGGATATAATTCCTATTAGTGCATCAGGACATGAAAATGGTATGTATGCGAAGCCTACGGTTCCGAAAAGCTTGATGTTTTTAATGGCTGCACCGTATGCTTTCAAATCAGAAAATTCCATATTATTGCTTTCAACCTTTTTGAGAAGGTCGTTGTCTGCTCTTGTGTAGAGATATTTAAACATATCTATATCAAGATAGGTTGTCCCTCTGGAGAGATTCAAGGTATCCATTTTAAGACCATACATAAGTGCTGAAGCGGTTACGGAATCCATAGGTATCTCAAGCTCTTCAAAATATTTGGCAATAATGGTTGCACAGCTTCCTACAAATCTTATATCACTGTATTTATATTCGGTGTTGACATAGATTGGATGATGATCTATGCAGGCAATCTCATCTCCTATAAAGTCGGTTATATTTCCTCCGCCTTTTTGGGAATCCACACATACGATATAGTCATCTTCAGACATATCCTGTCTGATCTGGTCATATGACAGAATGTTTATATTAAAAATTTCCGTCATTTTTCTTGTGCTTAATTTGTCAATCTTGCCTTCATAGCATAAGGTTGATGTGATACCGAAATGTTCAAATAATTTATGTAAGCCATATGCGGAAGCTATTGCATCCGGATCAGGGAAATTATGTGTTTGTATATATATGTGTCTTCCCTTACATATTTCTATTAAATCTCTGCAGTCTGCCATTATTTATCCTCTCTTTTTTTGTTATCTTAGCCATTATAACACATATATCCCTTTTTTGACAAAATAATATATTGCCAATGAGAAACAGGTTAGAGTATAATACTGAATGTAAAAGGAGATACATAAGATGGACGATTCTAATAACATACCTTTGATTAAATTATCAGGTACAGGATTTGATTTAAAAAAAGGAATAAAAAAAATAATATGTACATTAGAATTTTATTTTGTTACTCTTTTTTTATATTTTGAGATATTGTTTCATTTCGTAAGATTTGGATTGACTGTTGATTATATATCTTATAAGATTTTGTTCTCTGTTTTTTACGGTTTGCTGTTCGGCATTTTGACCGGTCTTTTTCCGAGACTGTTTTCAATTATTATTACTTTTATTTTAACTATTGTTATAACTGTTTATTTTGCAATTCAGATAATATACAGTGGAGTTTTTGACACGTATCTTTCAGTTTCGGGATCTATAAAAATGACAACCCAGGCATTTGATTTTACTGATGTTATATTTAAGGAAATAAAGGATGAGTGGTGGGTGCTGCTCCTTCTTGTTTTACCGGTTGTGCTGCTTTCGGTTTTGCTTAGAAGATACATAAACTTCGACAGACACAGAGCTTTATTGTATATAATATTGGCTTCATCCGTTGTATTATCTTTTATTATAATACTTGTGAAGATGGATATGGACAATAAAGAGATATACTCTGCATATGAGGTATATTCCAATTATACATCTGTAGATATGTCTGTGGAAAGACTCGGAGTAACGGAGTCATTATGGCTGGATACAAAATTAGGTATTAAAGAAAAATTAGGACACGCGGGAAATGAAGTCTCTTTCGTAGTAGAGAATGATTTTGAGAAAACTACTGAGTATATTTCCGATGACGAGACCGGTTCTGATAACGAAGAAAAAGAGGAAATAGTTTCCGACGAAAAGGAAGAACCGACAGAAGAACAAGAGATAGTTGTAGATACATCTCCTAATGTACTTGACATTGATTTTGATGAACTTATTGAAAATGCACCCAATGACAATATACGTGCAATGCACGAATATATAAGAAATGTAACACCTACAAACAAAAATGAATATACGGGAATGTTTGAAGGCTATAATCTGATTTTTATTGTGGCAGAAGGATTTTACGGAGAAGTTATAGACGAAAGGCGTACTCCTATGCTTTATAAAATGGCATATGAAGGATTTGTGTTTGATAATTATTATACACCTCTATGGTATGGTTCCACAGTAGGTGGTGAATATGCTGACCTTACGGGACTTATGCCTAAAAGCGGCGGATACTTAAGTATGACAAAATCCGGCATGAATAAAAATGATATGATGTTTACTTTAAGCAGACAGCTTCTTGATAAAGGGTATAAAGTAACAGGGTATCATAATAATTATTATACGTATTATGACAGGAATATATCACATACTAATCTTGGTTATGATTGGATTGGAGTCGGCAACGGATATGAACCTGAGTACAATGATTATGGAACCATGCTTTGGCCTCAGTCTGATGAAAGGCTGATTGATACAACCTTTGATGAGTATGCATCTGATGAACCTTTTCATACCTACTATCTGACTGTGAGCGGACATGTAATGTATGATTTTGGCGGTAATGCAATGGCAAAAAAGCATAAGGATTTGGTTGATAACCTTAATTATTCCGAGACTACTAAAGCATATATTGCTTGTCAGTATGAACTTGAACTGGCTATGGAAACACTTGTAAGAAGACTTGAAGAAAAGGGTATAGCGGACAAAACACTTATTGTATTAACGGCTGACCATGTGCCTTATGATGATAAGGCGGTATGTGATGAACTTGCGGGACATACTTTGGATGGCACTTTTGAGTGGTATGAAAATACTCTTATTATTTGGTCTGCATCTATGGAAAATCCCGTGTATGTGGATAAATACTGCAGTAGTCTGGATATACTTCCTACAGTATCTAATCTGATGGGACTTGATTATGATTCAAGAATGCTTGTCGGGCAGGATATATTATCTGACAAGGAAGGCTTTGTAATGTTTAACGATAGAAGTTTTATTACTGACAGGATATCATATAATGCGAATACACGTGAGGCAAAAAGTTTAGATGGTTCTTTGATAGATGAGGAGTATCTTGATAACAGGATAACGCAGGTGAGAAATAAATTTTCCATGGCTGAGAACATATGTGATTATGATTATTACAGGTATATTGATGAATATATAAATAATAAAAATTAAGTTGTGTACTTGCTTGACTCGCTTTATTGTGGCATAATACGAGGAAAGGTGCTGTTGCACCTGAGCAAACGACACTTTGATATAAGTAACTTTAAGGAGATTGATTATGGATAAGATAGCGGTTCTTATACCTTGCCTGAATGAGAGCAAAACCATAGAAAAAGTGGTAAAAGATTTTAAGAAAGCTCTTCCGGAAGCTGTAATATATGTTTATGATAATAATTCCACAGACGGCACGGATGAGATAGCAAGAAATGCGGGAGCTGTTGTACGATATGAATATCAGCAGGGTAAAGGAAATGTTATAAGACGAATGTTCAGAGATATTGATGCAGAGTGCTATGTTATGACAGACGGTGATGATACTTATCCGGCAGAATTTGCGCCGGCAATGGTGTCAAAAGTGTTGGAAAGAAATGTTGATATGGTTGTCGGGGACAGGCTTTCATCAACTTATTTTGAAGAGAATAAAAGACCGTTTCATAATTTCGGTAACAGTATAGTAAGATGGTTTATAAACCGTCTTTTCAAGAGTGATATAAAGGATATAATGACAGGTTACAGAGCGTTCTCATATCAATTTGTAAAGACATTCCCTGTGTTGTCAAAAGGTTTTGAGATAGAGACCGAGATGAGCATACATGCCATTGATAAAAACATGTTTGTTGAAAATGAAATAATAGATTATAGAGACAGACCTGAGGGAAGTGAATCCAAACTTAACACATATTCGGATGGGTTTAAAGTTATAAGAACCATCTTCAGGCTATTCAGAGATTATAAACCTTTCAAATTCTTCGGAATTATAGCTTTTATACTTGCATTGGCAGCACTTTGCCTGTTTATTCCCATATGTATTACTTATGCAAAGATTGGGCTTGTGCCGAGATTCCCGACTCTTATTGCCTGCGGATTTATTTTCCTTGCAGCGATTCAGGCTTTTTTCACCGGACTTATGTTGGAGTCGATGGTAATAAAGAACAAACAGGATTTTGAGATGAGACTGATATCAGTAAGAGAAAATTATAAAAATATAAAACAGTAAAGTGATTAAATATGAATAATAGTAAAAAGTGGTTTAATAACAACAGAAAAATTGTATTATGGTATTTTATTCTGATAATGTTTGCTTTAGCCAGAATAGTGCTTTCCGCAGGTTATGTATATGATTATATCGTAAGCGCAGGAATGGACGATATGTGGATGGTCAAGACGGCATATTATCTGCTTGGGCGTCAATGGCTTGGAACTTATAATCATGTTACATTGATTAAGTCTCTCACATATCCTTTTATGCTGGCGTTTTTCCGGGCATTTTCCATCCCTTATGGTATGGGAATAGGTGTATTTTATGTTTTAATATCTTTTGTATTTGCAAGAGCATTAAAACCTATTGTTAAGAGTGTGTATTTCAGAGGATTAATATTTTTATCAGTGTTATATTCTCCTGTAGGTTTTCTTACCATTACATCGGGAAGAATATACAGAAATTCCGTATCACACTGGATGGCACTTTTTGTAATAGCTTCCGTAATAGGTATTTATCTAAGAAGAGACAATACCTTCAGACAGTTATGGAAGTGGTTTTTGTGTGAAGTGGTTGCTTTCATGATGTTCTGGGAGCTTCGTGAGGATCATATATGGATTCTGGCATTTGTGATTCCGGCTTCGCTTATACTTTTGATATACTGGCTGTGTCATAATAAAAAATGGTGGAAGACAATTATCGTGATTGTCCTTCCTTTTGTTGCGGTCTCTGTAATGAAGCTTGGGATAGCAGGTATGAATTATCATAGGTATGGTGTGTTTACAACAAATGACAGAACCGGAACTTATTGCGGAAAGGTCATGTCGCTGCTTTATAAGATTGATGACGGAGATGAGCATGATCAAAGAATATGGGTATCAAATGGAGCACTTGAACAGGCAAAGGCTGTAAGTCCTACGCTTGACAGTATAAGCTGGGCACTGGATTCGGATTGGAATTTCTGGAAGGCTGATACGATATACGGAGCGGAAGTTCCGGGGGATCATGCTGAGTGGGCTCTGCGCCAGACTATGCTTGATGCGGGATATTACAGAGATGCAGTTAATACAAATGAATTTTATAAAAAAATTTATGAAGAATTATCAGAAGGATTTAAAAGCGGAAAACTGAAAACAAAAAAAGGTATTTCAATATCCTCGCAGATGCGTCCGTTTACCTTTGAAGATATTGATAAGGCTCTTGAGCTTACTTTCCCGGTAGTTGGCAAATACGCAAGATTTGATTCGCCGGGAGGTATATATGTTGCATATACGACTGATGGCATGGATGAGCGTGATAAGAGTATTTTTGAAAATATGCTCCTGATGAATATAACGGAATACGGACAAAATTCCAGAGATATAAGATTTTTTGAGGGAAATTATGCCAGTATCTGTTATGGTGAGTTCATAATGGGTGTACTTGATAAAGTATGGAATTTGTATAAAATTATTTCCACATTTTTAAACTATATATCAATAAGTATATTGATATTTATGTTTATTAGAATGATTTTTGAGTTAAGAAAAAAACAATTTGATTCTTTTTACGCATTTTTATTGACTGCCGGAATTTTATTGTTGTTGATAGTATATACATTTATGATATGTCTCTGGGGATTATGGATGACTCTTGATCCCGGTAATCCGATATATTGGTTTTACGGCTCTCCGGGACCGATGCTTGCTCAGGTTTTCAGAATACTTTGTATTGTATATATGTATAATTACATTTCTTCAAGAATCAGGAATAAGAAAGAAAAGGTTAATGAGGATATTTGATGGGACCTTATGATACACTCAATAAGTTAGAGGAACTAAGAAAAAAATTAAACATGTATTATTCATTCTTATTTGCGACTTTCCTGCTTTATATTATACCTGTTTTTTTACCGGGGCTGTCAGAGATTTTTATGCTTTTTGCGGTAGGTGCGACAGTAGGTTTTATAATGATTTCCGCACGCTCAAAAAAGGTTACGGACGAATTCAAAAGGCTCTACAAGGAAACCTTTGTGGTTCAGCTTTTATCGGAGAGATTTAATGATGTAGTATATGATTGGGAAAAAGGACTTAATCTTGATTTTATAAGAAGTTTTAAAGTGGTGCGTCAAGGTAACAGATTTAAGACTGAGGATTATCTTTGTGCAAGATATAACGGCGTGCGTTTTGAACAGGCAGATGTTACGATTCAATATCACTCATCAGGTAAGAATTCACATACAACTACATATTTTAAGGGAAGGATGTTTGTCTTTGATTTTCCGTCTAAGAATGTTGCATCCGTAAGGGTTTTCGCAAACTCTTTTATGTATAGGGCAAGTTCAAATAACAAGAAGGTTAATCTTGAAAATGTTGATTTTAACAAACGTTTTGATACAGATGCTTTCTATGAGCATGATGCTTTTTATTTTCTTACTCCTCAGATGATGGAGAGGATAGAATCACTTAATAACAGATATGGAAAGGTTGCTGTTCATCTTATGGGCAACAAGCTTTTTGTCGCAATAAATATGTCCTCGGATGCTTTTGATCATAATATCAGACAGCCGATTGACTATCCGACTGAGTCGGCGAAGATTAATGCTGATATGCAGGTTATTGTGGACATAATTGATACTCTTTCTCTATATACTTAAGCAATATATCAGGTAAGCTGTACTGATATGACGAATCATGTTATAATCTGTAATATTTTCACATATATATTTAATAATCAGCAAAATTTTTGTTTGGAGATATAAATTATGAAAGAAATAATGTGTGCACTGCTAATACCGTTTTTAGGAACTACTCTTGGTTCAGCCTGCGTGTTCTTTATGAAGAAGGAGATGGACTTAAATGTTCAGAAAGTGCTGTCAGGATTCGCTGCAGGAATTATGATTGCAGCATCTGTATGGTCGCTTCTTATACCTGCCATAGATATGTCAGAGGATGATGGTATGGGCAAGCTTTCATTTGTGCCGGCGGCAGTGGGATTTATGCTTGGAATATTATTTTTATTAATCCTTGATAAGATAATACCGCATCTTCATGTCAATGAGGAGAAGGCAGAGGGTCCCAAGGTCTCACTAAAGAAGTCCACCATGCTTATTCTTGCGGTAACGCTTCATAATATCCCGGAAGGCATGGCAGTAGGAGTTACATTTGCAGGAGTACGTTCGGGAGAGACCACGATTACATTTATGGGTGCACTTGCACTTGCCATAGGTATTGCGGTACAGAACTTTCCCGAGGGAGCTATTATATCAATGCCGGTATGTGCGGCAGGAACAGGTAAATTAAAGGCGTTTATTTATGGTACTTTGTCAGGAGCGGTCGAACCTGTAGGAGCGATTCTTACGATATGGCTTTCCGCATATCTGGTAGGGGTTATGCCGTATCTTCTTGCTTTTGCAGCAGGTGCTATGGTTTATGTGGTAGTGGAAGAACTTATACCTGAGTCAGCAGAAGGCGAGCATTCTAATATAGGCACCATAGGCTTTGCCATAGGTTTTGTATTGATGATGATTTTAGATGTCGCACTCGGATAATTATATTATTGGAAAAAAATAGCGCAAAATAGGGTATTTAAAAACTTTTTGTTTTGTTATATAATATTATGAGTTATTTTTATGATAGGAGATTTACACATGGATAAGCATATTGAAATAAGATGGCACGGACGTGGCGGTCAGGGCGCTAAGACAGCAGCTTTACTTCTGGCCGACGTTGCATTTAATACGGGAATGTATGTGCAGGGCTTTCCTGAATACGGACCTGAGAGAATGGGAGCACCCATAACGGCATATAACAGAATAGGCGATGAGCCTATACGAGTTCATTCTAATATATATAATCCGGATTTTGTTGTAGTTGTTGATGAAACCTTACTTCATTCGGTGGATGTTACCAAGGGACTTTCCAAAGAGGGAGCCATAATAATTAATACCTCTCAGGATAAGAAAGAGATTATACCATTGCTTAAGGGATACGAGGGCAGAGTATACACCATAGATGCACACAAGGTATCTATGGAGACACTTGGAAAATATTTTCCTAATTCGCCTATGCTTGCAGCGATAGTTAAGGTCGCTGAGATTATGGATAAGGATGTATTTCTGTCGGAGATGGAGTCTTCATACAAGCATAAATTTGCTAAGAAGCCGGAAGTTATCGAAGGAAATATGAATGCACTTAAGATGGCATTTGAGGAGGTGAAATAATGGCACAAGTATCAGATTTATCCAAAATTAATGAGAAAAGTCCATATTATGATATAACAAAGGGTAATCAAATATACGGTGGCGGCGGTGCCAAAGAATTTCACACAGGTGAATGGAGAACACAGACTCCTGTTATTGATTGGAATAAGTGCACACAATGTCTTCTTTGTACACCTGTATGTCCTGACAGTTCAATACCTGTTAAGGATGGTAAGAGACAGGATTTTGATTATGATCATTGCAAAGGCTGCGGTATATGCGCAAATGTATGCAGCTTTGGCGCTATATGTATGAAGGAGGGAATATAATATGTCTATTCGTGAGAGAATGTCAGGAAACGAAGCAGTTTCCTATGCAATCAAGCAGATTAATCCTGATGTAATGGCTGCATTCCCTATTACACCTTCTACAGAGATACCGCAGATGGTATCAACTTTTATAGCAAATGGGGAGATGGATACGGAATTCATACCTGTAGAGTCAGAACACAGCTCACTTAGTGCCGCACTTGGAGCAAGTGCTGCCGGTGCAAGAGCTCTTACGGCGACTTCCTCTTGTGGACTTGCCTATATGTGGGAGATACTTTATGTGGCTGCCTCAGACAGGCTTCCTATAGTGCTTGCTTTGGTTAACAGAGCACTTACAGGACCTATAAATATAAACTGTGACCATTCGGACAGTATGGGCGCAAGAGATTCAGGATGGATACAAATATATGCTGAGAATAATCAGGAGGCATATGATAACTTTATACAGTCTTTCAGGATAGCTGAGCATCCTGATGTGAGTCTGCCATTCATGGCATGTCAGGATGGATTTATCACAAGCCATGCTGTAGAGAACATAGAGCTTCTTGAGACAGATGTGGTAAGGAATTTTGTAGGAGAATATAATCCTGAGAATTATCTTCTTAACAGTGAGTTGCCTATGGCGCTTGGACCATATGCAAATTCACCGTTTTACATGGAGACAAAATTTAATCAGAGAACTGCCATGAAGAATGCCAAGAAGGTAATCCTTGATGTTGCAAAAGAATTTGAAGCAATATCAGGCAGAACTTATGGATTTTTTGAGGAATATAAGTTAGATGACGCAGATGTAGCAATCGTAATAATAGGTTCGGCTGCAGGAACTTCTAAGGAAGCGGTAGACAGACTTCGTGAACAGGGAATTAAGGCAGGCGTGCTTAAGATAAGAGTGTTCAGACCATTTCCGGGAGAAGAGATTGCAGAGGCTTTGAAAAATGTGAAATGTGCGGCTATTCTTGATAGAGCAGAAAGCTTCTCGGCATATGGCGGACCGCTTGGTTCAGAGATTAAGTCAGCTCTTTATGATGCTAAGTCAGATTGTACGGCTATAAATTATTTCTATGGTATTGGCGGACGTGATTATACTGTAGAATCTGCAACAGAGGTTTTCCGCGAACTGATAGACATAAAAGACGGCAAAAAAGATATAGAGCAGTTTAAGTACATAGGTTTAAGGAAATAATGGGAGGTAATACGAGATGGCATTTAATTTTAAAGAAGTAATGAATAAACCGGAACGTCTTGCTCCCGGTCACAGAATGTGTGCAGGCTGCGGTGGAACGATTGCCGTAAGGACAGTGCTTCGTGCACTTAAGCCTGAGGATAAGGCTGTAATAGGTAATGCAACAGGCTGTCTTGAGGTTTCAAGCTTTATGTATCCATATACGGCATGGGAAGACAGTTATATACACAATGCGTTTGAAAATGCCGGATCAACATTATCGGGTGTTGAGACGGCTTATTATGCTCTTAAGAAAAAGGGTAAGATTAAAGATAATTATAAATTTATAACTTTCGGTGGAGACGGCGGTACTTACGATATAGGACTTCAATCCTTATCGGGAGCTATGGAGAGAAATCACGATTTGGTATATGTATGTTATGACAATGGTGCATATATGAATACGGGTATTCAGCGTTCATCGGCTACACCTATGTATGCCGATACAACTACCACACCGGTAGGCAGCAAGTCTAACGGAAAGATGCAGAACCGTAAGGATCTGGCAGCAATCATAGCTAATCATGATATTCCTTATGTAGGACAATCTACTTTGATAGGCACAATGAAGGATTTGTATGAGAAGGCAGAGAAAGCTATATATACTCCGGGGGCTGCATTTTTAAATGTTATGGCACCGTGTCCGAGAGGTTGGAGATATGATACTGCTGATATAATGAAGATATGTAAGCTGGCGGTTGAGACATGCTACTGGCCTTTGTTTGAGGTTGTAGAGGGCAGATGGATACTTAATTATGAACCTAAGAAGAAACTTCCTATAGAAGATTTCTTAAGACCTCAGGGCAGATTTAAGCATTTATTTAAGCCTGAGAATGAAGGACTTTTGGTACAGTATCAGGAAGAGGTTGACAGAAGATGGGAAGAACTTCTGTATAAGTGTGCAAGATAGATTTGGGAGATGTCAGATGAATAACGAAAACACAGACAATGAAAACAAAATAGATATTGATGCGGCAGACGCTGAGGTAGATATTGATTCTCGCGACTCTGATGTAAAAACAGATGACATTGAAGATACTGAGGAAAATATTGATACTGAGGACAGTATAGAAGCTGAGAAAGATATCGATACAGAAGATGATAATATCAAAAAACAGATTACAAGAGATGCCATTCTTGAACATATATATGATGAGGATAATGGCTTCAAGAAAAATGATGTAATCAAAGAAGATAAGGAGAGAACACCTTTTAAGGCGCTTGGAATATTCTCTCTGCTGATAGCATTTGCCGGATTGGCACTTATTGGTGTTTTATCATATTTTATTATTTTTAATCCTTATTATATAAAATCCGGTGCTTCAAATGAGGCATTGATTTATCCTGAATTACAGGAAAATTATGATTCACAGGATAAAAGTATATTGCTCACTCCTTATCAGGCAACCGAGACCGATGCGGATACTGTTGAGGAAGAATAAATACCATAAGATAATCAGGAGAATTATAAGATGAAAAATGGTTGGAGAAAAGTAGTAATATTTTCATTGATAATTATTATATTGGAGACTATTTGCGCCGTTTTAATCGTATTACCTTTTTACAGCAGACAGATGGTTTTTAGCAATATCGAAAAGGGTAACAGTGTAAAGACAAGGGCTTATTATGATATGCTGAGTGATACTCAGCAGGAAAATGTTCAGTCTTATCTTGAAGATTTTGCAGCTACGCTTTGCAGTAAATATATATCCGGCGGGTTAACATATGATCAGACTGTTTCGGCACTTGATGCACTCGGTGATATAGACAGGACACATTCTATAACCGCTAAATATATTAACGATGTAGCGTCTAATGAATTCAAGGTTGTAGTAAAGAATCTGTGTAAAGCAAGAACAATGAATAATACAGAACAGATTTTTTCACTGCAGAATAGTTTGGATGATATAGGGAAAAGACTTGATAATGATACAAAAGAAAATCTTATGATACAGCTTCTCAGTGATGAATACAGAGATTACCTCAATGAGATTATCGGTACTGATGAATTGCTTATGTTCTGTTCTGTGGCTGAAGGAGACTTTTATTATGAAGCCTATGATTATTCAAAAATAATATCACAGAATGCGGCAACAGTTCTGGATTACAGAAATCTGTACTATGATAATGTTGCAAAACTTGAATCAAACAGATATTTTGAAGTTATTGATGCCTGTAAAGGTGTTTCTTTAGACGAATGGGATGAAAAGTATAAAGGATTATTTGATGATTTATATAATACAGCGTATGAAGAAGGAAAAATATATTATGTAGAGCAGCTGAATAATCTGGCATCAGGAAGTAATAAGAAAGAAGCCGTTATGCTTATGAATGAGATAGAAGCATATTACGGAAGTGAGGTTGATATAAGTGACGCCAGAAGCAGGCTTATAAGTGATTGGCAGCAGTCGTATCTTGATTATACAGAAGGTTTTGATGTGACTTCGGCTGATAATTCGAATAATCTCAATACGGTTTTGCTGTATGATATAAATGAGGACAATATACCGGAGATGTTTTTATTTGATATAGATGACATCGAAAATAATTACGTAGGTTGTGAGGTGTTCAATTCAAAAGACGGTATCTGCAGGGATTTGGGATATTATAATATTATTAATCTGTGCGATGACGGATATATTATTACTGTTCCTTCTTCGGGAGTTGCAGATGAAGCATATGCGCTTACCGAATATGACGGAGAAGGATTCGCAGAGGGTACGGTTTGTAAAAAATCCGGTGAAACATACTATGTAAACGGAGAAGAAGTAAGTGATGCGGATTATCTGTCGGTGAGAACAGGTATACTGTCACATATCAGTCCGTATACGATAGAAAATTCGAAAAATTCATCTATAGAAGATTCGATGGAATATATAATGTTGTTTGGAGAATAAGAAGAATTAATATAAAGGGAGGAAACATAAAATGGTTAAGTTGTATGAGCATGGTGCATATCTTTTAAACGGTACTGAGCTTATCGAGGACAACGGTCAGGCTGAAGAGATACTTAAAAGTAAGGGAATAAATACGGATAAAGATGAGGCTTCCGAAAATACTATGGCATATAGTATTTTAAAGGCGCATAATACCTCTGATAATATGGAGCAGCTTAAGATAAAATTCGATAAGATGACTTCACATGATATAACTTTTGTAGGTATCATACAGACTGCAAGAGCTTCGGGACTTACAGAGTTCCCTATACCGTATGTGCTTACTAATTGTCATAATTCACTCTGTGCGGTGGGTGGAACTATAAATGAAGATGATCATGTATTCGGACTTTCCTGTGCTAAAAAATATGGCGGAGTATATGTACCTCCTCATCAGGCTGTTATACATCAATATGCAAGAGAGATGCTTGCTGAATGTGGTGCTATGATACTTGGCTCTGACAGTCACACGAGATATGGTGCACTTGGAACAATGGCAATAGGCGAAGGCGGAGGAGAACTCGCAAAACAGCTTCTTAAGAGAACATATGATGTTGCCAGACCGGGTGTAGTTGCAATATATTTAGATGGTGAGGTGGCTAAGGGAGTAGGTCCTCAGGATGTAGCTCTTGCAATAATAGGTGCAACCTTTGGCTGCGGATATGTAAAGAATAAGGTTATGGAATTTGTCGGTCCGGGTGTTGATAAGCTGTCAGCAGATACAAGAATCGGTATAGATGTAATGACTACTGAGACTACATGTCTTTCTTCTATCTGGAAGACTGATGAAGAGATTAAGAAGTGGTATGATATACATTACAGACCTGAAGCTTACAAAGAGTTAAATCCGGGTGCTGTAGCATATTATGACGGAGTTGTATATGTAAACTTGTCTGAGATTAAGCCTATGATTGCAATGCCTTTTCACCCGAGTAATGTATATACGATAGAGGAATTAAAGGCTAATCTTATGGACATACTTGATGATGTAGAGAAAAAAGCGCTTGTGTCACTTGACGGCAAGGTTGAATTCTCGCTTAAGGATAAAGTTAGAGATGGAAAGCTTTATGTTGAACAGGGAATAATCGCAGGCTGCGCCGGCGGTGGATTTGAAAATATCGTACAGGCTGCGAATATTTTAAAGGGCAAGTACATAGGTGCTGATGAGTTTACATTATCAGTATACCCTGCTTCAACTCCTATATATATGGAACTCGCTAAAAATGGAGTATTGGCTGAGCTTATCGGAACAGGTGCAATAGTTAAGACTGCATTCTGCGGACCGTGTTTCGGTGCGGGAGACACACCTGCAAATAACGCATTCAGCATAAGACATTCGACAAGGAACTTCCCTAACAGAGAGGGGTCAAAGATACAGAACGGACAGATATCCTCCGTTGCACTTATGGATGCACGTTCAATTGCAGCTACAGCAGCAAATAAGGGTTATCTTACGGCAGCTACAGATCTTGATATAGAATATACCGGACAGACATACTTCTTTGATAAGAAAATATATGATAACAGAGTTTATAACGGCGTAGGAAAGGCAGACTCATCGGTAGAAATAAAATTTGGACCGAATATCAAGGATTGGCCGGAAATGGTTGCACTTACAGACAATCTTATGCTTAAGGTCTGCTCCGTAATACATGATCCTGTTACCACTACAGATGAGCTTATTCCTTCCGGAGAGACCTCATCATACAGGTCAAACCCGCTTGGGCTTGCGGAGTTTACACTCTCCAGAAAAGATCCTGAATATGTAGGCAGGGCAAAAGCGGTTCAGAAGTTAGAGAAAATCCGTGAAGCAGGAGAATGTATGGGCGCAGCTGATACTTCTTTAAAAGAAGCTATGCACAAGGTTAAGGAGAAATTCCCTGATGCTTGCCACGATAATACAGGTGTCGGAAGCACTATATATGCAGTTAAGCCGGGTGACGGCTCAGCGAGAGAGCAGGCTGCTTCCTGTCAGAAGGTGCTTGGCGGCTGGGCGAACATCGCAAAAGAATATGCTACCAAGAGATATCGTTCAAACCTCATTAACTGGGGCATGCTTCCATTTGTTATAAATGAGGATTTTGACTTTGATAATGATGATTATATTTTTGTACCGAATATAGTTGATTCTATAAAGAATAAATGTGATAATATAAAGGCATACGTTGTGAATAAAGATATGAAAGAAATTAATCTTACGCTTGGCGCACTTACAGATGATGAACGTGATATAATAATGGCAGGCTGTCTGATTAATTACTACAAGGAACATTAGAGATGAGTCGATATGGACGAGGGGGTGTTAATATGTTGTGGCTTGTAATATGGCTGGTTGCAACAGCAGTATTTGTAGTTTTGGAGATTATTTCTTTGGGACTGACAACATTATGGTTTGCCGGTGGTGCATTAATTGCCGCTCTTTTAGCATACTTTAATGTTAATTGGCTGGTTCAGCTTCTTGTATTTGCAGTTGTATCACTCCTGCTTATGCTTTTTATGAGACCTATAGCTGTAAAGCATCTTATGAAGGACCCTGAGAAGACGAATGTCGAAGGTCTTATAGGTAAGGTTGGATATGTAACAAAAACCATCAATAATCTTAAAGCAGAAGGTACTGTAAAGCTTGATGGTATGGAGTGGACAGCACGTTCCGCAGATGATTCGATTATTGAGGAGAATGAGGAAGTTGTTGTAGATTCAATAAGCGGAGTCAAGCTTATTGTAACTAAAAAATAACGAATAAATATATTTATTTAAGGAGGATTTTAATTATGGGTATTTTATTGTCAGGACTTTCCGGAGGTCAATGGTTTGGAATATTCTTAGTATTCCTTGTTATAGTAGTCGCAATAAGTGCTATAAAGATTGTACCGCAAGCACATGCATATGTAATTGAGAGGCTTGGAACATATCAGTCAACCTGGGGAGTCGGCTTTCATATGAAGATGCCGATTTTTGATAAAGTGGCACACAAGGTATCACTTAAGGAACAGGTTGTAGACTTTGCACCTCAGCCGGTTATTACAAAGGATAATGTAACAATGAGAATTGATACGGTAGTATTCTTCCAGATTACAGATCCGAAGCTTTTTGCTTATGGTGTTGAGAATCCTATCATGGCTATCGAAAACCTCACAGCTACAACGCTTAGAAATATAATCGGTGATCTTGAACTTGATCAGACTCTTACTTCGAGAGAGACAATTAACACTAAGATGAGAGCAACGCTTGATGAGGCTACAGATCCTTGGGGTATCAAGGTTAACAGAGTAGAGCTTAAGAACATCATTCCTCCTGCAGCTATTCAGGATGCGATGGAGAAGCAGATGAAGGCAGAGAGAGAACGTCGTGAGCAGATTCTTATAGCAGAGGGTGAGAAAAAATCTGCTATACTTCGTGCAGAAGGTCAGAAGGAATCTCTTATTCTTTCAGCTGAAGCAGAGAAGCAGTCTGCTATACTTCGTGCAGAGGCTGCTAAGGAAGCTACTATAAGAAAGGCAGAAGGTGAGGCAGAGGCAATCCTTAAAGTTCAGCAGGCTACCGCAGATGGTATAAAAGCATTAAATGAGGCTGCACCTGTAAAGGAAGTTCTTACATTAAAGAGTCTTGAAGCGTTTGAAAAATCCGCTGACGGTAAGGCTACTAAGATAATTATTCCATCAGAGATAGCAAGTATGGCAGGTCTTGCATCTTCTCTTACCGAGATAGTTCAGTCAAGTAAGGAATAATATTTGTGAAAAGGTAAAGATGATAGAACGATATTAGGAGGAAAGCTATGGCACTTCTTGATTTGCAGAATGAAGCTGTAAAGCAGCTATCATCCTATAGTGATAATTTGATTACAGCTACCGAAACTGTCATAAAGGAATTAAGAGGCAGCAGAAAAGAAGACACTGATGAGCTGTTCGGACTTGTTATACAGGGTATCAACTGGGAGATAGAGATATTTAATAACTGTGAGAATCTGATTAACAAAAATGAGAAGCTTATTGATAAGTCCAAGATGGCACAGGCAGTAACCAGACTTGGCAAGGTATTACAGGAAAAGGACGACATAAAAATTGCTGCCTGCCTTGAGGTGGATTTCTTACCTTTTGTGAGGAATATGAAGAAGGCAGCGGAGTAGAATATAGTTATCTATAAAAACAGGCAATAGACATTTGATAAAAGCAAATGACTATTGCCTGTTTTTGTAGAGTATTATTCCACCGGTATCGCAAATCTGAAAACATAATCATCCGGATCAATCTCATGTCCGAAAAAAATTCCGACTATATTTATTCCGTAGAGTGGTCCTGCCGGTTTTAAATTCCTTTTCTTCATTTCATCAAGAAGAATCCTTCCGCCGTTTTCCATTATATAATCATTATCCCCGTGATAGATAAGAGAAAAAGCCTGACGAGGTTTTACGTGTACAATTCTTGACGGGTCCGGGATCGTATTCGGATTTATGGTAATACACATGGTTGATTCAAATGGCTCCTTATCTGTGCCGTCATATATTTCATCTAATCCCGGCATTACTATAAACATCGGAGTTGTCGGATAGGGCTTAAAGCCTGCATCGTACATTTTCTTTATCTCGTTATAGTTGTACTCAACCTGTTTTTTAATCTGTCTGATAGGACACGGAAATGTATAGCAGGTAAGTTCGGGTATTATAAAGTAAGAATACGAGATGCTTTCACGTTCCGTAAATGAGGACTCAAATTCATCCACGCAGCGCTGAGCTATATCAAGCTGTTCGCGTATCTTAGTAAGAAAGTTATGTTTATCCAATGTACCGTTATAATATGCGAGAATATCCTTTTGGGATACACCCAGACGCTTAAGAGAAAGATAGCGCTGTATCTTAAGGATATTCATAACATCATAGTATCTGAATCCACTTTCCGGATTAATATATCTCGGAGTATCAAAGCCTGTCTCCTCCATGCGAAGAAGAGTGGCACGGCTTATACCACATATATTTGCTACCTCACGTATAGTATATAGTTTTTCTCCTTCCATCTTATAGCGTTCTATCATTTGTAACCTCCTTATTCTGTATAACCTCCACATAAATCTAATCTTTTGCCACGCTAAAAGTGTCCTGATGTGGACAGTATAACAGGGAATATAAATTTGTGCAAGAACATTTTCATTGATGGAACAAAGATAGAGTCTGTTGCCAACAAATATACCTTTGTGTGGAAAAAAGCTGTGTCAAAGAACATGACAAAGCTGA
>JAFTFE010000104.1 GCA_017449765.1 Lachnospiraceae bacterium
AGAACCTCGTTTTTTCCTGTATTAACCCAATACGCCTGTGGCAGGCATCCTCTGGAAATATAATTAATCACAGACCACGGATTATATATTTCCTTGTTTCCAAAGAAATACCCATCATACCAGTTCCTAAGTTCCTCTTCCTTATCTGATGCTCCATAATATGCAAGCATTTCTTCTACTTCAGCTTCAGTGAACCCAAAAAAACTATCGTACTCCTCATCCATAACAGAATTAACCGTAAGGTTGTTTAGTCCACTGAAAATGCTTTCCTGCGCTATTCTTAAGATACCGGTCATGAAACCATAGGACAGATTACTGTTGTCCTTGAATGCTCCGGAGAAGAAGTTCCTCATAAATCCGATAATCTCATCATAAAATTCCTTTGAATATCCTTCTTGGATTGGTGTATCATATTCGTCAATAATGATGATTGGTGCTTTTTTGTAATGCGCAGCAAGCATTTTTGACAGTTTTTGAAGAGATGCTGAAAGTTCTACTTCATCCGCCTGTCCGTTCAATACTTTATCAAAATATTCTTTCTCATATTCTGCAAGCTTGTCACTGTTTCTAAGCTCGGAATGTCTTCCGAATTCCTCTTGTAACAGCCCAGAAATTTTTGCAAATGTTGCTTCCCATGAATCATATTTAACATCTTTAAAAGTCAGAAATATCACAGGATACTTTCCCTGATGCTTTCTGTACTCATCACCGCACTTCCAAATCGCTTTATCAGCAAAATACTTACTCGTATCCTCATCCGATATCTCAAAAAACACCCGGAGCATATCCATATTTAGAGTCTTTCCAAAACGTCTTGGTCTTGTAAACAAAGACACAAAAGCTTTGCGATCCAGGAACTCCTTAATCAAAAGACTTTTATCCACATAATAGTATTCCGACTGAGCTCGAATGTAATCTGATATTCCTACCGGAAGCATTTTTTTCTCATTTGTTGCTCCCGACCTGACATATTCTCCGGAAACTATTCGGTTGTCAGTCGGTCGCTTTGCTTCGTCAGGTATCTGCCACTGTCTTCCGACTTTCACAGCTCCCGGAATCTTTCCTTCCCTACATAATTCCGTTACCCTGCGTTCTGATATTCCCCATTTCGCAGACATTTCCTTACAGGATTTCATCCAAACTCGCCCCCTTTGTATCTATTATTTCCCACATTATAAACATTATTCGGAAGAATGTCAATTTATTATTGACATTCTTCCGAATAATTTGATTTTCTTCCGAATATACTTCCGAATAATATCATTAAGGCTATGATATTATTCCGTTTATGCATCCCCGCATGCGCAAAGATATCCATTGGATATACTACTATTTTAGCTCATATCAATTACGAATTCCCCAAATGATTGGCACGGCTTATCCATATTTTTTCTTAAATCGGAAGAATGTGAAAATCCTTGTCTAGCTATTGAGAAAATAAAAAGATTGCATAATACGCAATCTTTTTAGCCAGTTGTTGGTAATATATTTGCGTATATGCAATCTTTTTTAATCTAACTATAATTTAAAATAATTAGTAAGTTTTCTTTTAAATTATGACTTTTTCTATTTGATTTTGCGTATATTATTAGACAATCTCTAATGAATGTTTTTCTTGTTTTATCCAATCTTTGCATATTTTTATTACGCAATCTCTGATTGATGCTTCTTCTTATTCTGTCCTATCTTTGCGTATATTTATTACGCAATCTCTGGTAAATACTTCTTCTTATTCTGTCCTATCTTTGCGTATACTTATTATGCAATCTCTGGTAAATACTTCTTCTTATTCTGTCCTATCTTTGCGTATACTTATTATACAATTTCTGGTGAATGCTTACTAGCTACCTTCTCCATCCTTATCATTAGTAGTGTCTTAAATGTCTCCAGATTCATCCTCTCTCAATCTTACACTCATGATGCTTAAATTCAGCACTTGTGTTTGATGCATCTTTATTATAATTAATTCCAACCAACAGTATATTATCTTTATAATGTGACAGTACATCCGGATAATTTCTGTACTTTATCTGATTGATGGCAGTTTCTGCATTCTTGTCATATTTTAATTCTATTACAATCGCCGGCTTATCAGAGTATCTTGGCGAAGGAATAAATACAATGTCAGCATAACCCTTGCCTGAATCAAGCTCCTGAATTGTAGTGTAATATTTCTGTGCAGCGTAATAAGCATACTTTATAGCATAGCTTAATGCAGCTTCATCATTATAGGTTTTATTGTCTGCCTTATCATGTGCAGCTTCGACAAGCTTTGCAACCTTTTGCTCATCCATAGCCCATGTTGCATCAAGAAGCTCCTGTGATATCTTAAACTCTTCAAATGTATCAACCCAATCTTTATCGTCAGTGGATGTCTTAAATACATCCAGTATTTCTTTGTTTGGAATGAATACCTCTCCGGTTTCATTGTCATATCCCAGATAGCCAAGATGAATTAGAAGTGTAAGTATATCATCTTTACCTGCAAATGTTGTCATATCATTCTGATATTTGCTTATATCTATCTTTACTCTGCCACCATCCATCAGTAAAGCTACAGTTTCTTTTAAGCCATCATAATCTCTTCGAATATACTCTGCCAAAGCTTCATATGTCTCTGTTTTATTCCAATAGTTGTCTATAATACCGCTTCTTAATGCCTTTACAACAGACAATGGGCTGTATAATGCATGATGCTTTGATTTTAATATTTCGCGATTAGGATCAGGTGGTATTACATCACAGACATCATATCCATCATACCATTCCTTTATGTCATCAAAATTCCTTCCATAAGCATTGCAAAGCTCGCTAACCTCATCTTCTGTAAATCCCGAATATGAAGCAAGCTGCATTGGCTGTATCATAGAATACTCATCGAACATATTAAGTGCAGAATGCTCACCATACTTCTTAATTGGAAGAATACCTGTCATATATGCAAGGGCAATATAATTTTTATCCTTTAGCCAGTCCCTAAGAAAATCAAGATACTTGGTCTGCCCTTCTTTGTCATCCTTTCGTACACGGAATACTGCATCCCACTCATCAATGACTATTACAAACTGTTGCTTGAATTCTGCAAAAAAATCGTCCATAGTCTGAACTAAATCACTTTTATCATATACATCAAACGAAGGAAATTCTTTACATATATCCCTGATAACCATTGTCTGCATTTTGTTAAGTGATTCACACACATTCATGTCCTTTTTAAAAAAATTAGTCATTACAATATGGATAACATTATATTTTCCAAGATTAAAGTCCCATTTTTCATGCTTTGCAAGCTTTCTATCTTTAAATAAATCATAATTATTATCTGCTTTTCCATAATAAGCACAAATCATATTTGCTGCCATTGACTTTCCAAAGCGTCTCGGTCTTGACACACTAAGATATTTTTGATTTGTTTTTATAACTGAATTCAAATACAAGAGCATTTCGGTCTTATCTACATATATATCTGAATTAAGAGCCTCTTCAAATGAATAACACCCCGGATTTAAATAAACTCCCATAGCAAACCTCCCAAATAACTAAGTTATTTACATACAAATAATATCATTTATTGTTTTTATTTTCAATAATATCATTACTCATACTCTATCATATTGGAACATTCCCCATCCTCTTCCATATTGTTTATTTATGCAGCATCATTTGTCATAAAAAACTGCAAATCATCCCAGTAATCAAAATGATATGGATGAGAATCCGGAATGTACAAACCTGAATATAGAAAACTTTTAATATCCATATCTCCAAACAGGTCAAACACCCATTCTTTCAATTCAGGATGTTCTTTGCTTACATCTTTCTCTTCATTATACTCCGTCTCAATAAACGAAACAGCCTCTGTGCTACATAGATAAATTATTAGTTCTTCCAAAACACTATGTGCTAATATATCCCTGCCGGCTTTTGCTCTATTTCTTATTGCACACAAAGCACACTTCATTTTATATATAAATTCATAATCATAGTTGGTGAGAAATTGTTCAGGCAGACTGTTTCTTAGCACTGATAACTTTAATTTCCCAACATGGGTTCCTTTAGGCATTAAGGAAAGTTCGTGCAAGCATCCATCGGTCAATCAGAACTTGACTTGATATATAATCCTTGCCAACTTTAATAACCGGAAGAACACCTGACTTACATAACTTAAGAAGTTTGGTTCTACCAAACGGAAAGATTTGCTCCAAGTCTTCCAATGTGTAAATTTTATTATCCATAATTATTCCTCCTTTAATTGCAAAAAAATACCCCACAGTTTCCTGTGAGGTAAAATAACTATATGATTTTACATTTACACGATAACACATTGAATGATTGTATTGCAATTGTATTGAATTGTACATAATTGTAAAAATCCAAATTGTAAATTCAAAAGATAGCAAGACACGCAAAACATGGATAGGTTTTGCCTCTTGTTTTGGGACACCCCTAAAACCCCATAAAACAACCCTCTTTTATAAATATAGTTATCTTTGGGACACCTTAAATACAGGTTGTCCCAAGAAAAATCTCTTCTGGGACACCCTTGGGACATGGTTGTCCCAAGAAAAGATGTAGGGTATAATCATTTTTTCTTATTAATTATATTTTATTATTCCTATTTTTTAAACTTGATAAAGCCCAATATTCTTCTATTAAATTTGGTTCTTTTAATTTATAAATAGATTTAGCTCTAAATATTTCAAGCTTATTACACATTCTCGTATATAATTCATTATAGTAGGATATTTCGATCATATCATCCTTTTCTTCAGACCGCTCTCTCTTTATAAATATCAAATCTTGTAAATCTAAAACCAATCCAGCTATTCTTCCTAAATTTGAAGATTCACCATTTAAATATTCGTTAAAATCATTCGAATTTCTTTTTATTTGATTAAATATTGTGCGCAATTCTTCATTAAAATCATTCCATAATTTCTTTTCACGTTTTCTTGAAAAACTAAAGAGGAAACATATATCGGAATATGTAATATCAATATCCATAAAGTTGTAGTTTGAAACTTCTATATAATCCTGAATTGTATCTATAACACTTCTTTTATAATTATTAATTTCATAATACTCTTTCTTATCTTCTCTAGACAACTCTGAAACATTTATATTATCAACACTTTTTAACCAGTTTTTTTTATTCCTATCAAGCATAATTGAGTTAATTAATGGGCTATATTCCTCAATTGTTTCCGTGATTGTCATAACCCTAATTCTACGTATTTTTTCAAGAAATATGTCTATACTTTTATAATATTTTAGTAAATATTCTCTCCTTATATACTTATATTCCGTAATAAATATAATAAGTGATGTAATAGTACTTCCAAATACTCCTGAAGATATAGCAAATATAATAGTTTTAAAATTTTCACACTTAATATCACATTGTACTATTATCATAGCTAATAAAGAAATTATGCTCAATATAATACATGTATAAATAGTATGTATCTTCATTCTCATAAAAAAACCTCTTTAAAAAATTATTTTTTTGAATTTCTCTAACTATTATATAACCATAAAGAAAAGCTGATAGGTTGCTACTTCTTTATATGCAGATAAAACTTCTATTTGCTAGAAATTTAGTGAGAATATCATATTACTAATCTTATTGCTCCATAAAGAACATCTGTAACTGAATTAGTATCATATTTATTCTTATTCAAAAAATAAATAACTCAATACATTCATACTCTTTAAACTTCTTCAAAAAAATATTTTTTTCATAACTCCATTTTCCATATCATCAATACTGTAAATCGTATCCATGACCTCAAACGTCTCTCTCAAATTACCCCTTGCGCTCTTCCAACCAATACCATCCGTAAACCATACAAATGTAAATCCATCTATTGTATCAGCCTCTTGAGAAAGCATTTTATAACTCCGTGCAGTTTCATTTAGCTTTGAACCACCGCCACCATAAAAATTAGTTTCAATTCCATAAATCATTTTATCTGTCTTAATAACAAAATCAAATCTTTTAGCAGCCTTACCCTGATTCGAAAGAGCAGATAAATCTATGTTCCATTTTGTTTCAATATCCTTAAGATACATTTCTTTAAAATAACTAACATTCTTTTTAAATCCTGCTGCCACAATGTACTTTTCAACCAAATCTTCCATTTGATGACCGCCACGATTCTTGCGACCATTAGAATCCAATCCGGTTTCTATTCCCAAAGCATAATCCACAAGATTATTTACCAAATGATTGGCTATCATATCAAATAATCCTGTTTTTCGCATAAACACCTTGTACTGTTCAATACTATAATTTAAATTTTTGAAATTATATAAAAATGAACCTTCCTCATCCTGAGCATATATTTCATTTCCTCTTACAGCAAGAAGCAACGGTATACATTTCAATGTTTCCGGATATTTTTTCACTATAAACTCAAATTCTTCTTCAATATTCTTTGAACCAATTAATGAATTTAAAATATTTAGTTCCACTTTTATATCATCAACATTTTTTACTACTTTTTTAAAATCTATGTAATAATCATAACTCGATATACTTGGTCTAAACTTACTTAGCCATTCATCAAAATCTCTCATACTCTATAGCTCCTTTATCGTTATCTCAATCTTGTCCTCCGAGTATTTCCAAATAGCTTTACAAGGATTATATGAACCATCATCAGCAATCAAGCCGGAATCTTTATATAATTCAGTAACTCCGGCAAGATAACTTCTATTTTTTGCTATAGTTAAATCTTTTGGTGCTAACCCAGCAAATATAACCTTAACTTTTTTTGCATCTGTTGGTAACAGATTTATAATTGATCTAGGCAATCTCAAAATTCTTGCTCTTATATCATTTGCTGATATTTGCTTATCTACTATCAGCTTTACACCATCATCCACATTAGTATCATTATCTTGATGCAAATCATCCGATGCATCTTTTAATGCATCCATTGCATTTTTACTAAATACCGGTGTGAAAACAAATCCAATTTCATTATCTATACAACTTTCAACCAGCGCCTTACCATCAATTAATATTATAGGACGCGATGGGTCAGCATCAACAAACTCTTGTGTTTTCTTTGAATATCCTGCTGTGGTAATAAAAATACCTTTGCTTCCAGATGGCATTACTCCACGTAATGCTCTAACTTTTTCAATAGGAATTGATGTTCTCGGCTTATTTCTTTTAGCTTGAACATAATATTCAACAGAATCCGCCCCTGCTAAACCTCCAACACCATACCGAATAGCTTCTAAGTCAATACCCCCATCTGATGAACGTTGCGTAACAACCACTTCATCAAGCCCAATTTTTTCAAGATAAACTTTTAAAAATTCTTCAAAAGCATATCCACTTTCAAAATAATTATAAAACTGTTCTAAAAACTCACTTATTTTTTCATTTGAGATTTCAATATTTTTTCTCATTTGTTATTTCTTTCTCCAATCTTCTTTTAGAAATATCTAAATACTCTTCGTTTATATCTATCCCAATAAACCTACGTCCGTATCGAATTGCCTCCACTCCGGTAGTACCTGAACCACAAAATGGATCAAGAATAACCTGTCCCTCCATTGTAGATGCTAAAACAATTTTTTCAAGCAAATATTCAGGTTTTTGTGTAGGATGCTTTCCTTCTGTTTTCTCTGATGGTTTTGTTAAAGCACCAACCCAAACATCTTTCATCTGCTTACCGTTATTCATTTCTTTCATTTTCTGATAATCAAAAAAATGCCGAGACTTCTTTTCATTCTTCTTTGCCCATAAAATGGTTTCCGTAGAATGTGTGAAGCATCGACATGCTAAGTTTGGTGGTGGATTTGTTTTTTGCCATGTTATATTGTTAATTATCTTGAAGCCTTCCTGCTCCAATGCCATACCAATCGAATATATATTGTGCAATGTTCCTGATATCCAAATCGTGCCATTTGGCTTTAGTACCTTTTTACATAACTTAATCCACTTTCTATTAAACTTGTGCTTTTCCTCAACACCGGTTCCACTTTCCGAAAGCTTATCCCATGAGCCCTTATTTACTGAAACCATTTTTCCACCTTGGCATGTTATACCATCATTACTTAAAAAGTAAGGTGGATCTGCAAATATCATATCTACAGATTCCGGTTCCATTTTAGTAAGAATTTTAAAAGAATCACCCAATATTAGCTGTGATTCTTCTGTCTCGAAATACAATGGCACTTTTTTGGTAAATAAGTTCTCCATTATTTCGACCTCTTTAATAGTTACATATGATTACTTCTTCTCCAACCCTGTTGGATGCATCTGAATTAATCATACGTTTAACACTTACAACATCTATTGTATAACCTTTATTTCCATATAAATCATTAATTAATTTAGTATTATGATTAGTCAGCATACAATAACATCCTCTTTTTGATAATTTATCAAAAAGATTTGACAATCGTGTGTGGCTTTCTATATCAAAGCCCTCTTTAGTATATGATTCAAAAGATGTAGGATTTAAAGGTGCATAAGGACTATCAAAAAATATAAAATCACCTTTTTTCGCATCCTTACATGCCTCCTCAAAATCACCATCAATAATGGTTACTCCCTTAAGATATGCCGAAGTATCCATAATACATTTTTCATCAACCGAACTTCTTCGACTGTTATTGTATGGTACATTAAAAAGGCCCTTGCCATTTACTCGATACAACCCATTAAAACAATGCTTGTTTATGAATACAAATAATGCAGCAAGTTCTACATCATACTCTGATTTCATCAATTTATCATTGTAATGTTCTCTTAATGAATAATAATATTTTTTGCCATCTTCCCACATCTCAACATCAAGCTTATTAACCGCCTTTAAGAATAATTCCGGTACATTACATATCTGCTTATAAGCATTAATAAGTGATTTATTGATATCGTTTATTAGAGCATTTGCAGGCAGCAATTCAAAGGTCACCGCACCGCCACCTACAAAGGGCTCATAATAATTATTATATTTTTCAGGCATTCTCTCCTTTATCTGTGAAAGTAACTGACGTTTTCCACCAGCCCATTTTACAAACGGAGCAACACTTGAATTACTCATACTGTTCCTCTTCTCTATTTAAATGTATGTTATTTAGACATATTAATTATACTTGTAAATATGCAAAATAACAACTATATCTTTCATCCTTTGTATATTAATTTATTTCTGAAATACAAATATATACTCATGTGCCAATAAAAGAAATTTATTATTCTGATTGCCCCAATATTCTGTAGATAAGCAATTATGCTGTTCTTTAATTATTATTTCTTTATTTGAAAAACCAGCCTGTAAAAAGCTTTCCATCGTATGAAATCCTAACGGAACTACTTTACTATTCTTTCTAATATCACCAATCATCACTGCACACATTTTTCTCTTTTTTAATATCCGAAACGACTCATTTGCTACATCATTCATCTTATTAATAAAATCATTAACTCCAAGTAAAGAAATATCCCCATCAATCTCTTTACTGTATTTTATTATGTTTGCGTAAGGTGGATGAGTACAAATAAAGTCAATACTACCATCTTTCATAAAATCTAAATTAGCGGCATCACCTTTGCGCGTATATATTTTTGAACTTGTATCACATTGGAAATTTAAATTTGCTTCAGAAATTGAATTTGCTTTAGGATTTATATCTACTCCTACAGCATTACGATTAAGTAGCTTAGCCTCCACTAAGGTTGTTCCACTACCCATAAATTGATCCATAACCCAATCACCCGGATTAGAATAACGAAGAATCAGATTTCTCGGTACATACGGTGACCAGTTCCCCCGATACTTGCCTGAATGCGTTGCCCAACTTCCTCTATCCGGAAATGACCAGATTGTTGTCTCTTCAAGCTTAAAATTATTTGGTTGTAAAATTATAAGACATACCTCCTCCATTTATTAGTTAAATCATTGTACCTCAAAATTCTAGAAAAATCCACAATTATTTTCTTTCACTATAAGTGAATTTATATATTTCCAAACTCATGTAATAATATTCACAAATAGTGAAAGAGGTGTGTTTATGTTATTTAACAATGATACTGACCTATACCGTACTGTCGGTTTGAACATAAAACGTTACAGAGAAAAAGCAAAATTAACCCAAGTTCAACTTGCAGAACAGCTGCAAATCAGTAATAGTTATCTTTCCAAAATAGAAGCTGCTGGTTGTGATAAAAGTTTTTCTTTATCTGTATTAAATCAAATTGCAAATTTACTTAATGTTGAAATAATTGAATTTTTTAAGGAGGTGTAAACAAAATGCCTAGAAAACCAAACACTCATGGTGGTGGAGCTCAAACAAATCGAAATGGTTTACATTTTGAACAAACCACAGCTTTAAATGATGCCTTAATTAATGCTGGATATTCTGTAGTTAACTATTGTGTTTACCAAGGTTCTCATCAAATTGGCATGTCTGTTCCACAAAAAAGAATATATAGCATGTTTCTTAATCCGCGAGGAATATACTATGAAAAATACAACTCTAAAGAATGGAGACCTGACGAAGCATTTATTAATTTTGATAATAACAAAGCATATATTATCGAAAAAAAATTTCAAAATTGTGCTGGTTCAGTTGATGAAAAATTACCCGGCTGTCATTTTAAAAAACTTGAATATCAAAAACTATTTAAGCCTCTAGATTTTGATGTTGAATTTATATATATTTTCAATGATTGGTTTTTAGATAAACGATATTTTGATACTTTAGAATACATAAAAAATATGGGATGTCATTATTTTTATAACGAAATTCCCCTTGATTTCTTAGGCTTATAAATACAATTAATAAGGTATGGAGAATTCTGCCCTTTTTTATCCTTTTTATAATTAATCATATAGCATACACCTTTTTCATTTTCCTTATTTTTTCTTGACCCCATTTTGACCCCATTTCATTCGTGCAAAAATGGTCTGAAACACTCTGAAACAACTTTTAAGAGAAAAAACAAAAAAGTCCGATACCCTTGTAATATCAAGGTTTTCGGAC
>JAFTFE010000105.1 GCA_017449765.1 Lachnospiraceae bacterium
AAGTTCTAAGCGGTATCCGTCGTCTTCATTTTCATTAAAGTATATTTAATAAAGAACTGCATGTATATAAAATACTGTTCCACCGGTTATTATATGAATAAGTCCACTGATGTATATATCATCCATAGCAGCTTTAGCCATATTCTTAAATGAAACAACATTGAAATCTTCATTAGGTTTTAGAACATCTATAAGATGATGTCTTACTCCCTGCATTTCATCAGATGTAATCTTGGCAGATCCGATATTCATGTCCTTATATACCTGTATGGAATCAGCCGAGATAATCTCTCCGTCTACAGCCTTAGCCAATTTAATTGATAAATCCGTCTTACCGACTGCTGTAGGTCCGGTAAGGATAATGAGTTTATCCATAATATTCTTCTTTCTTTATATTTAACATGATTTAAAAAATCCCTATCATAAAATGATAGGGATTTTATAACGTATTGAATTATAGCATAATTACAGATATTTTACAACCTCATCTATAATAGGCTTCATATGCTCATCATCAAGTCCGAAATCCATTTCCTTAAAACTCCATGCACATCTTCCTATATTGTACTTGGTAAATACGGAATTGATGTCCTTATACCATCTTAGTGTGCTGTCCATATCTGCAAGATTTATTACACCGTACTCTCCGCAGTAAAGAGCTACGTTTCTTTCTTCGGCTATTCTTACTGCCTCAGCAAAAAGTTCTTCGAATACTGCTGCATCTGCTTTCGGTGTTTTAATAAAGTCATATATCGAAAGTGTGTTTTTGGATATTATCTGATGTGCTTTCTTATAATTCTCAACCGTATCAGGATAAGAAATTCTTAAATCGCTCGGCATATCAGGAACCCAGTATGCACCCTGATGTGTGAATATCAAAGGTTCGTAGCAATGGAAATTATATACAACTTTATCGTCATATGGCATAGCAAGATCTTTGAGAGCCTCTACGCTGTTATTCCAATAACCACCAAGCAGAATATATGTATCAGGTGCTATCTTTCTTATCCGCTTAATACATTCGGTTGATATTTCATTCCATTTATCAGAGTATTTAGAATCAGTTACTTCATTTAATAATTCAAATGCAATGTTCTTATTATTACCGAAGTGTCCTGCCAGCATTTCCCATAGCCTGTAGAAGCGCTCCTGAAGTTTGTCACTGTCAAAAAAGCCCTCTTCATTTTCACCGAAATCAAATGAATATCCGGCAGTCTTATGTACATCAAGTACCATATTGAGATTATACTTCTTGCATAATCTTACAGCATTTTGAATATACGCTATACCCTCGTCTAAATAATTACCTTCCTCATCCTCAACCAAATTATAATCTATAGGGATTCTTACATGGTCAAGTCCCCAGTCAGACGCCTTTTTGAAATCCTTCTCAGCAATAAAATTATCAAATCTATCCTTTGAATAATTGCACTGTGAAAACCAGCCCCCGAAATTAACTCCTCGCATAAAACCTTCAAATTGCTTCATAACAGCCTCCTTAATAAATTTAAATCCATCTTATATTACGATTATATAATTATTAAAACAAACAATATATCGTTTTTATTACTTTTATACAATTCTCTTGAACTTTTTATCAAGTTCTGTCTCGCTCATGGATATGATAGTTGGTCTGCCGTGCGGGCACGTGTATGGATTTTCAAGTGTAAGAAGCTCATCTATAAGAGCATCAGCCTCGCTGTAGCTTATAGGAGTATTTCCTTTAATCGCCGCCTTACATGCCATGGTTGCAAGTTTTTGTACAAATACATCATTGGACATGTAACCGGCATTATTGATAAGTGAGCCTACAAATTCCATGAACATTTCCCTGCCATGCAGTCCGAAAAGATTCGAAGGAACAGCATTAATCTTAAATTCATTTCCTCCAAACTCAACTATATCGTAACCAATCTTCATAAAAAGGTCATAGTTATCAAGTATTGCCTGTCTTTCAGCATAGGTTACGGTTATAACCATAGGAGGCATAAGCTGCTGTGAGTAAACTTGTTTTGTCCTAAGATTATTAACAAGTCTTTCATAATTCACCTTTTCATGAGCTGCATGCTGGTCCATTATATAAAGCTTATCCTCGTATTCTATGAGCCAGTAGGTTCCAAAAACCTGTCCGATAATTCTATGCTTTGAACGTGCCTCTTTACTGATAAAATCATCATTAAAAAGTGTCATTTGTTCAGGCTTCTTTGGTTTCTTATCACTGTCATACGACGTATATTCCTTAGACTTTTCCTGTTCGGTTTCTGATTGAGTTATATTTTCTTCGTGCTGCTCTGACGAATGGTACGCAACACCCTTATCATTAAGCAGATTATATATCGGTTCATCAGGTGAGGCTTCTTTAAGAGAATTAAGTATCTTGTAAGAATCACCGTAATTTTTCACCTTATTCTCGGGCTCGAAAACCTTTTTTTTCTCATCATTGCTGATATTATCCGGTTTATTTGAAGAAAAGCTCTTATATGCATTTGAAGCATTAGTTGCCCTGTTTTGACTTTCGGTATAAGTTCTCTGTGTCTCAAAAGGCTCGGCAGGCTTAAGGCTGTCCTTTGACGACTCTGTCTTTTTCTTATCATTTTCATTATATTCGGCAGGAGGAATCAAGTCCGTTTGCAGCAGAGCATCTCTTACAGCTCTTGTAATAACTTCAAAAAGCTCCTTCTCATTGTCATATTTAAATTCCATCTTGGTAGGATGTACATTAACGTCTATCTTATCCTTCGGAAGCTCTATATATATGACCGTAAAAGGAAATTTGTGCTGCATCACAAAGGTTCTGTAGCCCTCTTCTATCGCGCGGTTTATAATATTACTTTTAATATATCTGTTGTTTATAAAATAGTTTTCAAAGCCTCTGTTACCTCTTGATATAAACGGCTTGCCAACATATCCGCTTAACCTTATTCGTTCACCATCATAATTAATCGGTAAAAGATTATTGCTTATATCTCTTCCGAAAAGCTGATATATATTATCCTTTATATTTCCGTTTCCGGCTGTCGATATAGATGTCTTACCATTGGCAATGAGCTTAAAAGAAATTTCAGGATGGCTAAGCGCCAGCTTAAGTACAAGATCATTTATATATGAGCCCTCTGTCATTGGTGTTTTGAGAAATTTCTTTCTTGCCGGAGTATTGAAAAAAAGATTTCTTACAACAATCGTTGTACCATCAGGAACACCGACTTCTTTAAATTCAATCTCCTCACCGCCGTGTATAACATATTTTATACCCGTTAAATCGTCAGCAGTTTTAGTCATCATTTCCGTCTGTGCCACTGCGGCAATGGTTGACAATGCTTCACCTCTGAAACCGAGTGAAGATATATTTGATAAGTCCTCTTCATTCTCAATCTTGCTTGTTGCATGCCGCATATAAGCAGTCCTCACTTCATCCTTTGGTATACCGCAGCCATTATCGGTAACACGAATAAAGCTAAGTCCGCCCTCTTTTATCTCAACGGTTATATCCTTAGCTCCTGAATCTATAGAGTTTTCAAGAAGCTCCTTAACTACAGATGAAGGTCTTTCTATAACTTCACCTGCTGCGATTTTATCTACTACATTTTTATCAAGAAGTCTAATCATGATAAATTATATCCTTTCGCATAATTTTACTTGAGTTTTCCTTGTAATTCCTGTAGGCAAAGCATGGCATCAATCGGAGTAAGCTTGTTGATATCAATGCTTTTAAGCTTTTCTAAAACTTCTGACTCGGCATCATTGCCAAACAACGAAAGCTGCTCATATGCATCTTTGCTCTTTGCCTTTTTACTTATATTTTCATAGCTTCCTTCAACATCAATATTTTTAACCTGATTGGCAATATCCGAAGCAATAAGCTGGTTACATATTTCTCCTGCACGTTTTAAAACCATATCAGGAACTCCGGCAAGCCTTGCTACTTGTATGCCATAGCTTCTGTCTGCGCCGCCTTTAATTATCTTACGAAGAAATACTATGTCATCACCTTTTTCCTTAATTGCGATACAGTAATTATTTACGGAAGAAAGCTTACCCTCAAGCTCTGTAAGCTCGTGATAATGCGTCGCAAATAAGGTTTTGGCACCGAGAAGCTCGGTATTTGCTATATATTCAACTACAGCCCAAGCAATACTAAGTCCGTCAAAGGTTGAAGTTCCGCGTCCTATCTCATCAAGTATAAGAAGACTGTTCTTAGTGGCATTTCTTAATATATTTGCAACCTCATTCATCTCAATCATAAATGTGGACTGTCCTGAGGCAAGATCATCAGATGCACCTACTCTGGTAAATATCCTGTCTACCAAGCCTATATCCGCAGCTTCGGCAGGTACAAATGAGCCAAGCTGTGCCATTAAGACAATAAGAGCTGTCTGCCTCATATATGTAGATTTTCCCGCCATATTCGGTCCTGTAATGATAGATATACGATTATCTTCATTATCAAGATATGTATCATTTGCCACAAACATATCATTTCCAAGCACCTTCTCAACTACAGGGTGTCTGCCGTTTTTAATATCAATTACACCTTTATCATTAAGAGACGGTCTTACATAATTATTTTTTTCCGCCACATAAGAAAGTGATGCAAAAGCATCAATCTCAGCAATAAAGTGAGCCGTTTTTTGGACTCTGGTTATGGATTCACCTATTTTATCACGTAACTCAACATAAGTCTCGTATTCAAGTGCAAAAAGCTTATCTTCAGCACCGAGAATTGTGTTGGATAACTCGTCCAGCTTATCGGTCGTATATCTTTCTGCGTTGGTAAGAGTCTGCTTTCTGATAAAATAATCAGGTACCATATTTTTAAAGGAATTAGTTACTTCAAAATAGTAACCGAATACCTTGTTATATTTTATTCTTAAGTTTTTAATACCGGTTGCTTCCCTCTCGGCATCCTCAAGTTCTGCAAGCCAGTTTTTACATTCGCTTTTAGCTACTTTAAGCTTATCTATCTGCTCCATATATCCGGATTTAAAAATCCCGCCCTCCTTGATTGCAATAGGCGGTTCTTCAACTATTGCAGCGTCAAGAAGCTCATAAAGATCAGTGAGTTCATCCATATTATCATATATTTCTTTGAATATATCGGCGTCAAGCTCCTTAAGAAGATGTCTGATGTCAGGAAGATATATTATTGAATTTTTAAATGCAAGCATATCTCTCGGATTAGCTGTTTTAAGAGATATTCTTGTCATAAGTCTTTCCAGATCATATATGGAATTAAGGTACTCTCTCAATTCCTCTCTTGTTATAAGTGAATTATTGAGTGCTTCTATGGCATCAAAACGCCTTTCTATCATATCAATCTCAACAAGCGGTTGTTCTATAAATTCTCTAAGCTTACGGGCTCCCATGGCGGTCTTGGTTTTATCGAGTACCCAAAGAAGAGAACCTTTTTTTTGTTTGTCACGCAAAGTATCGGTAAGTTCAAGATTTCTTCTGGTTGAAGAATCTATTATCATATAGGAGTCCACAGAATAAAGCTCAATATGATTAATATGTTTAAGTGAACTCATCTGTGTGTCATAAAGATATTGAAGCATAGCTCCCGATGATACGACTAATTCCGGAAAATCATTTAAACCGAGTCCGGATATTGAAGAAATATTGAAATGTCTCTTTAGATTATCCTCACAGGAATCATAATTAAAATAATGCTCCGGAGCTTCAGACACAGCTATACTTAGTTTGTCAACAGTTAAGCCTATATCTATTCCCGAGCTTAAAAATGTATCCTGATATATTATTTCTGATGGTTGGTATTTATTGATTTCATCGATTACTTTTTCCGCTGTTGATATAGTACAGGTTTTGAACACACCTGTGGATAGATCGGCAACAGCGATTCCATATTTAAAATTATAATAGGAAATACACATGAGATAATTATTCTTTGTCTCATCGAGTGTCTCTGAAGACATATTAGTACCGGGAGTGACAATACGGATAACTTCTCGTTTAACAAGACCTTTGGCAAGTTTCGGATCCTCTACCTGTTCTCCTATGGCAACCTTATAGCCCTTTTCAATAAGACGGTTTATGTATATATCTGCTGCATGATGAGGTACTCCGCACATAGGAGCACGTTCTTCTAAGCCGCAGTCCTTACCTGTAAGTGTAAGTTCAAGCTCCTTAGACGCAAGAAGCGCATCATCAAAAAACATCTCATAAAAATCGCCCAATCTATAAAATAATATACAGTCTTTGTACTGCTCTTTAGTTGCTATATACTGCTCCATCATAGGAGAAAGCTTTGCCACTTTTTAGTCCTCCTTTGTTCCCATATAATAAAAGCCCTTGCATTCATTAAGTCTGACTTTGACAAATTCACCGATTAGTTCAGCACCGCCTTTAAAGTGTACGGTTATATTTTCCTCTGTCTTACCGGTAACCAATGTATTATCCTGGTGATTTATCTCTTCAGCAAGAACATCCTTGACTTTGCCCTCGTATCTGTCTATATGATTATTCTCATTTACAGCCTTAAGAAGTCTTGAAAATCTGTCCTTTATAACAGCTTCATCAACCTGATTATCAAATTCGGCAGCGGGAGTTCCCGTACGTTTGGAATATATAAATGTATACGCCTGGTCATAGCCGACTTTCTCAACCACATCTAAGGTATCCCTAAAATCTTCTTCCGTCTCGCCTGGAAATCCGACGATTATATCTGTAGTAAGTGATATATCAGGCATAGCTTTCTTGATTTTATAAGCAAGTTCAAGATAACTGTCCTTAGTATATCTTCTGTTCATGCGATTTAAAATCTCTGTTGAACCTGATTGTACAGGAAGATGAAGATGCTTGCATATCTTTTCTTCTCTTGCCATAACCTCTATTAACTCATCCGATAAATCTTTTGGATGGCTCGTCATAAAACGTACTCTCTTTATACCATCTATCCTGCATACTCTTTCTAAAAGCTCGGGAAAACTTATGCCGCCGTCATAGGAATTAACATTTTGACCAAGCAGCATAACCTCTTTAACTCCAAGCTTTGTCAGAGCCGATACCTCAGCAAGTATTTCCTCAGGCTTTCTGCTCTTCTCCCTGCCTCTTACATACGGAACTATGCAATAGGTACAGAAATTATTGCATCCAAACATTATATTTACACCACATTTGAATTTATATTTCCTCTTCTGCGGTAAGGCTTCGACTATATCCACACTCTTATCCAGAACCTCTATTACAGTTTTTCCTGTTGTTTTGTATGTATATATAAGCTCAGCAAGCTTGTAAATATTATGTGTTCCGAAAACTATATCCACGAACTTATATTTTTGCTTGATATTCTCGATAACATGAGGTTCCTGCATCATGCATCCGCACAAGCATACAATCATCTCAGGATTTTTAGATTTTAGATTCTTAAGATGACCCAGATGTCCATACAGCTTAAGATTGGCATTTTCCCTGACGGTACAAGTATTATATATGATAAAATCAGCATTTTCATCTTCCACTTCTTCATAGCCTATCTCATCAAGTATACCCTTTAGCTTCTCTGAGTCATGCGCATTCATCTGACAGCCGAAGGTAACAACACAATATGTAAGATTACGACCAAGCTGCGCCTTCCTGTCAAGCACAAGTTTCTTACACAGGTTTATGAAATAAAGCTGTCTGTCCGGTTCCATTAAATTAACATCAGTATTATTATTCATAGTAAAAATCCTTATCAATCAAAAATACCTTTAGATTATAAGCTAAAATTATGTTTATTTCAACATTTTAAATTAGTGTTTCTTTTCGTAAAAAGCCATATCAATCAAATCCTGTCTGTTTACCTTATTAATTAAATTATTAAAAAACACGTATATTGTAGCATAATTTTAATGCTTATAACATACGTGTTTTATATTTTCTTTATTTATAATACACTGTCAAGAAAACTTTTTAGTCTCTCACTCTTAGGGTTATCAAGCACCTCAGCCGGTGAGCCATCTTCTTTAATTCCCTTATCATCTATAAAAAGAACTCTGCTTGCAACCTCTCTTGCAAAGCCCATCTCGTGAGTAACAATAACCATAGTCATGCCTGTTTTGGCAAGTTCCTTCATAATAGTAAGAACCTCATTAACCATCTCAGGATCAAGTGCCGATGTAGGCTCATCAAAAAGAATTATATCAGGATTCATTGCAAGTGCTCTGGCTATAGCTACACGCTGTTTCTGTCCACCTGACAGTTGCGAAGGATATGCATCTCCTTTATCACTTAGTCCTACTCTCTCCAAGAGCTCTTTAGCCTTTGTCTTGGCCTCTTCCTCTGACATAAGATTATGCTTAATCGGTGCAAAAGTAATATTTTTCTCAATAGTCATATTATTGAAAAGGTTAAACTGCTGAAAAACCATTCCCATCTTTGGTAATACATCATAAATGTCTGCCTTTTTATCCGTAATGCATATATCATCAAAATATATATCACCGCTTGTTGGCTTCTCAAGCAGATTTAAAGTTCTTATAAAGGTACTCTTGCCACATCCGGATGGTCCGATTATGGCAATAACTTCGCCTTTCTTGATATCAATATTAATATCCTCTAAGACTACCTCATCACCATAAGTTTTATTAAGATGCTCGGTATGTATAATAATATTATCTTTCATTCTTCTTAAGACTCCTCTCAAGCTTTGATACCAATGCTGACAAGCCGACAACTAATATAAGATAAATTATTGCTACTAACAAAAGTGGGAAAAGTGCCTCATATGTTATACTTCTTATTATCATTCCACCTCTTGTAAGATCGCTTAAGCCTATATATCCGCTAATGGATGTCTCTTTTAGCAAGGTTATAAATTCGTTTGCAAGAGCCGGAAGAACATTTTTAAGAGCCTGCGGAAGAATAATATTAACCATAACAGTTGAATATTTAAGTCCCAAGCTGTGTCCTGCTTCAAACTGCCCTACATCTATCGACATAATACCCGAACGGATTATCTCTGCAACGTAGGCAGCCGAATTAAGCCCGAATGCAATGACAGCAACAAATACCTTATTGATATTAACGGACGCAAAAATAACATAATATATAATCATAAGCTGAACCATAACAGGGGTACCTCTTATAACGGTAAGATAAAGTTTAGCTATGAAATCGAGTATTTTTAAGCTTCCCTTCTTATCATGTGTAACACGTATAACTGCCAGAATAAATCCGAAAAACACACCTATCAATCCCGCCAGAATAGTTATGATAAAGGTATTACCAAGTCCCTCTAATATATATTTATATCTCTGTTCTTTAATAAAATTATCATAGAATTTGTCCGTAAATTCGTCTTTGCCGCAAGCAGTCAGACTAATAATGGAAAATATTAATAATGACGTTAGTAAAATATATTTTAAATATTTGTCATTAAACTTCTTCATTTCCTAAGCTCCTAAAAAACTGATGTTTTATTATTTATCGTATACAATAATAACCTGTCTTGATTTGATATAAGAATCCGAGAAATTAATGCTTTTCATTCTCTCTTCGGTGATTGTAAATCCTGCTAAACCTATATCAGCCTTGCCTGAGCTTACAGCATTAATAATTGCATCAAATTCCATATCCTCAATCTCAAGTACCATACCAAGCTTATCTGCTATAGCATAACCAAACTCAACATCATATCCCATGATAGTACCACCGTCATAATATTCATAAGGCGGGAAGTATGCATTTGTAGCCATTACAAGCTTTTCTCCGTCTGTTACGGTCTGGGTATAATGATAATCACCTGTCTTATTGATATATGTATCCTCTAATTTATCAAGTGTTCCGTCTGCCTTTAATTCTTCAATCGCCTTATTAACGTTATTCAAAAGCTCATCATTGTCCTTTGCTATAACTGCGGCATAGTCTTCATCTGTAAATTCTTCATTCAATATTTTCAAATCTGAATTCTTCTCTACAAAAACCTTAGCAGGCTGCTCATCAATGATAACTGCATCGATTTTACCCTGCTTAAGCGCCTCAACCGCATCAGCTCCGGCATTGTATCTTATAACCTCTGTTCCTGCCTCATCACCTTCATAGTCAGATGCATAGATATCACCTGTTGTACCAAGCTGAACACCGATACGTGAACCATCTAAATCATCAATAGTCTCAATCTTCTTTCTCTCTTTACCGCATGCTGTTAATGCAAGCATCGACAGTGTAAAAACAGTCATTAACAATAAACTTTTTCTTAATTTAATCTTCTTCATCTTTCATCTCTCCATTTATATTTTAAATTTTATGCAAACAAAGCAATTATATATTATTATCAGATAAATTTCTACATAAAAATGTAAAAAAAATAAAGAAATCGAATTGTTTTATATTATAACATTTAGGCGTATGTCTTAAAACAATTCGATTCCTTGGGTAAAAAATGTGTGAAATGTATTATATTAATAGGAAACCCTATTAAATTCAAATAAAAAACTACATAGGTGCCGTATAATAAGGAATAACAAGGGTTGCACCACTATAGATAGTATCTCCTGTCAAATCATTAATGCTCCTAATCTCTTTTATATAATCATCTATAGAATCATATTCTTCGGAAATATATTCATCAGCGATACTCCATAAGGTATCATCCGTATCTACAGTTATACATTTATAATATTTAACATTATATGTTGAAGCATCAGCTTCCTGCTCATTCTTATCCGCACCGAATAAAAATACAAGTGTCAAAAGGACAACTCCAATAATAACTATAGTTAATCTATAATTTCTATGAACAAATCCTGCTATTCTTCTAATATTCATATCTTAGTCCCTCCTTGAACCCATTCAAACATGTGTTCGTTTTGATATAAATACTATACCGCACATTTGTTCGGTTGTCAATACTTTTTTCGAACAAATTTTCGATTGTAAAAAAGATGTCCCTGGGGACATCTTTTTTGAAATTAAAGTTTATTTTCCACCATACCAGGCAATTCCTTCATTCCTCCATCCCAAGCTTATGAGATAATCACGCTCGTCGGCACTGGTTGTATAATGATGTGAACCGGCTCCTTTTGCATTTGGATTATAAAGTCTGTAAAGCGCCTTTCCATCAGAGCCTGTTGAATACCAGCCTATACCTTCATACTTCCAACCTAAACTTACGAGATTATCCCTCTCAGCAGAACTTGTAGTATAGTGATGATCACCTGCATTCGGATTATAGAGACGGTATACAGGTGTGTTTGAAATCTCAGGTGCATTCCATGCTATACCTTCATATCTCCAGCCTAAATTACTTAATGTATCTCTCTCCGTAGCATTTGCAGTGTAAAAATGTTCGCCTGAATTCGGGTTGTAGAGACGGTACATGGAGACATAGTTAACTTTATCTTTATTATCCTTATTTCCACCTGATGAATTACCGTTACCCGAATTGTTATTTTCTGTAGTTTTTGGTTCTTCAGTAGTTTTGGGTTTTTCTGTAGTTTTTGGTTCCTCTGTTGTTACTGTAGTTTCAGTTTTCTTATCTGACTCAGTTGTAGAGGTTGTTGTATCAGGCTTTTTAACAGTTACAGAACAAGTTGCACTCTTCCCGCTTCCATCATTCGCCTTACATGTTATTGTTGCTGTTCCTGCTGATTTTGCCGTTACTTTACCATTTGTATCTACTGTTGCAACACTCGTATTTGAACTTGTCCATGTAACAGTCTTATTATCAGCATTATCAGGTGTAACAGTTGCCTTCAGGTTCTTGGTATCATTAACCTTAAGATTTAGACTTGTATAATTTAATTTTATATTATTTACCTTTGTCAAGAGTGAAATAGTCTTAGTAACTTTGCTGTTTGCAAAAAGTCCTTTACCTGTAAATGTTACGGTCAATGTACTTCCATCGGACGAAAGACTTGGACTTACACTATACGCTGAACTGTCTAATTCAATATTATTATATTTTACTTTTACATATGATGAAGTATCATAATAATAATACGAGCTTGGTTTCTGAATATCTATACTACAATCTTTCAAACTAAGTGAACCTTCATCGCCCACATAGAATGTATATTTTTTCTCTAATGTCGGATTATATTTAGGTCGTATCGTAACATTTGTTACACCTGCTTTCTTGAAAGTGAACACATAATCTGTTACCTTACTAATATCTATCGCACTGCTGTCCGATGGAATAATTTCGATATCATTCAAATCATATGAATCACTAAAATAAACCCAGCAATATGTCTTACTTCCGACATCATATCTATCGGATGTATAGTAACTATAGCTTCCATATCCGGAATCACTCCAAAAACAATTGAAGGCTGTTGGAACAGTCATCTTCTTTGTATCACCGCATTTACTACATGTAGCAGTAATACTTCCGTTTGTCACTTTTGTTCCGTATTTATAATCATGTCCTGTTATTACACTTTTTACTGAAGGACTTCCTAATTTAGATGTGTTTATGCTGTAAAAATCCACATTTTCATCATCCCATACATACCACACAAGATTATTCCCAATCATAGTTGGTACACAGTCTGACAAATCACCGTCCATACTATAAATATTTCCAACCTTTTTGCCGTTGGCGTCAATCTTTGTATAATATACTTTTTCATTATACAATTATTTAACGCAGAATGTATTTTATAATCTTTACCGCTTTTAACTTCTATCGGAATCAATCTTCCATTGTACTCAATTACAAAATCAAGTTCTCCGTTTCGTTTTGAATTATAGTAATATACATTAAAACCTTTGCTTACTAATTCACAAACAACTGCATTTTCATATATCCCACCACCGTTTAATTTACTGTCATTACTCAGAAGCATAGTTTTTGTACTCATTCCATATACTGAAGTCAACATTCCTACATCTGAAAGATACAGCTTAAAAAGGCTTTGCTTCTCATTTAATTTTAATGGAATTCTTGGTTCTGTTGCATTATAAACAGTAAGCACAACACCTGCATTATCAAGCCATAAAAAAGAATCTTCCACACGCTCAAAATGCAACCCTTTCTTTATATCCGATACAATAAATCTTTTATTCTGTTTCAATAACTCAGCAGGAACTATATCATAGATATTTGACAGCAATAATCTCTTATCCACAGATTCATACTGTGTAAAATCTAATTTATATAAATCAATTATGTCTTCATGTATCTTTAATACATCATTTACATTATAAGTTTCTGCAAATTTGCTGACAGCCTCCGGCATACCTCCGACAACGAGATACTGATCAAATAAAGAGAGGAGTTTTTGATTTATTACTTCCATCAGTGGTTTTCTGTTTTTAAAGCTTTGCTTTATATGGTCAATAACATCATCTGATATATTGGTAATTTGTAAAAACTCTTCAAAATCCAAAGGGAACATTGCATATGATGTCATATATCCAACCGGTGCAGATTCAAGATTAGTTATCTCAACGCCCAGTAATGAACCGCTCAAAATATACCTAAAGCTTCCCTCGTCAACCAAGAACTTTATCTTAGTCACCATTTCTTTATATTTCTGAATTTCATCAAAAAATATTATAGTATCGTCTTTTATGAATTTTTTATCTGTTAATGTGGATAACCCCATAATCATTTCATTAACAGTAGTAAAGCTTTGTAAAACACCAATTACTTCGGATTGCTCAATCAAATTAAATTCAATAAAGTTACATTCTGTATTTTCAAAAAACTCACGTATAACATGCGTTTTACCAACCTGCCTTGCACCTTTAATCAAAAGTGCCTTCTTATCTTTGTTATTGTACCATGATTGAATTTGTTTACTAATCTTCCTTACAAGTTCCATTTTTTCACCCCCATAATTAGATTATATGTTAATTATGTCAAAAATACAACTCATAAAACACAAATTTTGTCAAAAATTCCACTGTTTTGATGTCGATTTTGTCAAAAATCCAAAAAGGTTAGTTTTTTAAACATACTACTCATCAAACTTCACATCTATACCCTCTATCTCACTCAACCAGAGTGCTGCGCTTGCGTCCGAAGGCATACGCCAGTCACCTCTTGGAGATAAGGCTACCGAACCCACTTTAACGCCGTCCGGCATACAGCTTCTTTTGAACTGTTGCGAGAAGAATCTCTTGTAAAAAAGCTTCATCCAGTCAAGTATTACCTCAGGCTTATATGTTCCGGCAAAAGATTTTTTAGCTAAGAAGAATATCTTTGCAGGACTATAACCGTATCTCATCATATAATATAAGAAAAAGTCGTGAAGTTCATAAGGACCGACTGTCTCCTCTGTCTTCTGTGAGATATTTCCGTCCTCATCGGGAGGAAGCAGTTCAGGACTAATAGGTGTGTCTATTATATCCTTAAGAACCTCTGTACTATCAGGGAAGATTTCTTCTTTTATCACGCTTTCTATAAGCCATTTAACCAGGGTCTTAGGTATACTTGCATTTACTCCGTACATGCTCATCTGGTCGCCGTTATAGGTACACCATCCAAGCGCAAGCTCTGATAAGTCACCCGTACCGACTACGATTGCGCCGATTTTGTTAGCATAATCCATAAGTACCTGGGTTCTCTCTCTTGCCTGAACATTCTCGTATGTTGTATCCTTATCAGCTATGTCATGGTCAATATCGTTATAATGTACCAGACAGGCTTCTTTTATCGGTATATCTTTTACTGTTATGCCAAGAGTTTCCATAAGAACAACTGAATTATTGTATGTTCTGCCACTTGTGCCAAATGCCGGCATAGTGATACCGGTAAGATCAGTCATAGGTTTTCCGAGCTTTTTTAGTGCCTGAGCACATACAAGGAGTGTCAGTGTTGAGTCCATGCCTCCCGATACACCTACCACCATCTTGCCGCCGGTTACACTTAATCTTTTGATTAGTCCGCCTACCTGCATGGCAAATATTGACTTACATCTTTCGAGGCGCTTTCTTCTGCTGCTCGGTATAAAAGGATGCGGATTAAGCTTATAATGCTTGGCATCAGAGCCAAAATTATCTACAGATTTGAAATTAACTGTTCTAACATCATTGACATATCCGTAAGCACTGTAGGTATCCTTGAAGGTCTTTCCTTTTACTCTGTCTGCTCTTATACGTCCTAAATCAATGTCGTTTATAAGCAGATAGTTATTATCTGCCACATTGTCGTTTTCCTTAAGTATCTTACCGTATTCGGCTATAAGGCTGTTGCCTGAGAATACAAGATCGGTCGTTGACTCTCCGCTGCCGGCAGACACATACAGATAATCGCACATTAAAGTAGATGACTTACTCAGGATAAGACTTTTTCTGTACTCCTTCTTATTAATCAGGTCATTGCTTGCCGACGGATTAACTATAAGCTCCGCACCTGCCATGGCAAGCCATGAAGATGGTGTTACCGGAGCCCAGAGGTCCTCACATATTTCCACTCCGAATTTGAAATCATCATTTATGGAATATACCAAATCATTTCCTACAGGAACCATATAGTCATCGGTTACATCACTTGCAACTGAGGATAACGGTACTTCGCAAGTATCCAGGTCCAAAGCCGAAGAAAACCACCTTTTCTCATAGAATTCATTATAATTTGGCAGGAAAGTTTTGACACTTATACCTTTAAGCTCACCTTTATACAGCACATATGCTGCATTATAAAGCTGATGATTCGTATATAATGGCGAACCTACAATAATTACCATATCAAGTATAGACGACACAGCTATTAAATCCTTTATCGCACTCTTACATTTATCTAGTAAAGTCTTCTGATAGAATAAATCTCCGCAGGTATATCCTGTTATTGCAAGCTCAGGAAACGCCACAAGATTTACCCCTTCCTTAAATGCTTCATCAATCTTCTCTATTATCTTGTTCTTGTTATAAATTACGTCTGCTACTTTTAAATCCGGTACTGCAGCCGCCACTCTGTAAAAATCATACATAATTATCTAACCTGCCTTTCATCCAAATCCTTAGTCAGAGTTCTAAGATAATGTACTACAACTCCTGCCTCGGATGGTATAAAATATTTTTTATCTAATTCCTCATATTTAAAATTATTAGGATGTCCTTCCTTGACCCTGTCCAAATAAGTTTTAAGTTCGGAAAATCTCATATAATATATCTCATTTCGCGCAGTAAACATAACAATCAGAAAGCTTATTCCATTCTGTTTCTCGAAATCCTCCATAAACCTTATCTGGTGTTCGTGTATATTTCTCAAGGTAAATGTATCTTTCGCACATTCCTTTGCATCAAAGCATATCGGGACTCCCTGGACTACACCGATATAGTCAACTGTTGAATCTTTTTCAAAATACGCAAGACTTATATTTCCGTTCTCCTTATCTACCTTAACCGGTGTAATCGGTGTCGGTATTTTCTGAACCAGACCTAAGCCCTTGTCCCTGTATGTTTCATTTGCATAATTTATAAGTTCTTCTAAGGTCGAGCCTCTTAAGCCTCTTGAGTTCCAGGTTGCCATCTTATGCCTTCTCCTTCGCATATTCTAATGAAGTTTTCCGGTAATCCGGCATGTATCTTTATATTCTTTTCTTTCCAGTATACATCTCCGGCATGTAAAAGCTGGTTTTTAAGACCGTATTTATCCTTCATATAGGCATTCACATCTTTATTACCGTACTTGATATCGCCTATTATATTAAAGTCAATATTCGAAAGTTGCGCTCTAATCTGATGTGTCTTACCGGTTACAAGCTTAACCCTTATCAGACTGTAATTGCCGTTCGTTGATACAGGATAAAAATATGTTTCTATTTTTTCATATTCTTTTAATAATTCATCAGTTTTACTGTTTTTCGAAGAAAGCTCATAAAACTCATCTTCAGATATAATATGTGATTTTAAATTCTTTATATCCCTTGTTATATATCCCTTGCAATTCATTTCATTATCAAAGCAGCCCTTGACAATCGTATAATAATACTTATCTATCGTCCTATCCTTAAATGCTTTGGTAAGCTGTTGACTTCCTTTTAAGGATATTCCTGCAAATATTATCCCCGAGGTATTTCTGTCAAGCCTGTTGCATATAGAAGGCTTAAAAAGATTAAGCTCATTCTTATCAATAATCTTATGCTCAATAGTATAATCAATTATTGCATCGTTAATCGAATAATCTTCTTTCTTAGCCCTTTGCGATAATATTCCCACAGGTTTATTAACTGCCATAATATCATCATCAATATAAAGAATATCTAAGATGATTTTATCCGTATTTTTTTGATTATAATCATATGAAGTAAACTCATCTTTGTTTACATAATCATGTTTTGGTAAACTATCCCCCTTTATATTCTGTTTTTTTCTGCTTTGAAACTTCTCTATCGTCTCATCACTCAGATAAATCCTTACCTTATCACCCTCGACAAGTATCTCGTTTCCTTCAGCCTTTTTTTCATTTAATATTATGTTCTTCTTGCGAAGCATCTTATACACAAATGATGAAGGCGCCTCATCAAGATACTTCATAAGGAATTTATTCAATCTCTGTCCTGCATATTTGCCGGATATTATTACTTCTTTCATAGCATACCTACACACATGTCACAAGTATTCTCTCAACAATGTGTTTATCTATTCTTTCATTCTTATCATTTGATTTTGATACGGAGTTAACCTTTTTTATATATTCATCTTTATCGTCAGTAACATATATTGTATAGCTAAACTTAGTCCCACTTATACAGTTCTTAATCCACCTGACATAATCATTCTTCCGGTCTTTATAATTCTTGTCCTCAATGTAAGCATATATCCTTCCGTCGCTTACACACAAGGACTGATAGAATTTCATGCCTGCGCTCTCGGTAATAACCACATCATATAATAATATCCCATTCTGCGAAACCGTCTTATCTTTTATATACTTATAGGTTTCCCTATCCATAGGTTTAAAAGTTATACACATAATATACGCAATCATAAATTTTGCAAAAGGCAGAACAAGAATAATAGCAAATACAACCATAATCCTCTGGGTTGAGCCAAACATTATAAGCATTGTTATAATTATAAATGAAATCATAGCAGCGAAAATAAGCGACATAATAAGCTTACTTTTCTTATATGAATTCATATATCCGTATTCACCCTTTTGATATTTATTAAACATTATGCTCTCCGATTAATTACTTAATGAATTTTATGATAAAGTCTTTTGGTAAAAACTTGCACAATATCCTGAATGCCTTCATTGTAAATCCATACACCGACACCGTCTTACCGTGAAATGTATCCTTAAGGGCTGTCTCTACCACCTTCTCAGGTTTAGCCTTAAACAGCTTTTTGTACATCTTAACATTATTGTAGGTCTCAGCAATATCAAAAAACTCCGTTGCCACAGGTCCCGGACACACAGCGGTTACGGAAATACCTCTTGGTTTAAGTTCCTGATTAAGAGCCCTTGACAAATTAAGTACATACGACTTTGTTGCAGCATATACAGCAAATGACGGTTGCGGCAAAAAAGCAGCAGATGAAGCAATATTGATGATATTACCGTTTCCGTTTGACATATATGGCAAAGCTATATTAATCATCTTTGTAAGCGCGGTACAATTGATGTCAACCATACCTATATTATCCGAAGAAAGCTCCTCGAATCTGCCTATCATACCATACCCCGAAGCATTAACCAGTATTCTTACAGACGGTTTATCCTTGGACAACGCATCCTCAATCTCTCTTAAACTCTTATCATCAGTCAGATCAACAGCAAAAATCCTTATCCTTATATCAGATAATTCCTCACTTAATTCCTCAAGTCTTTCTTTCCTTCTTGCTATAATCCAGATTTCCTCGATAGTTCTGTATTTTCTTGCTATCTGTCTTACGAATTCCCTTCCCATACCGGAAGATGCACCTGTTACTATTGCTATCTTCATGACATAAGCCTCCAACCTGTCAGATATTTATTCTTTAATATTCCATTTTTAAGTTTACCCCAGCCAAGAGGATAAGACGATACACATATGAGGGCCCAGCCATCAGCCCCTTCTGCCTCAATCGTCTCACATTTAAGATACTTTATTACACGTTCATCATCTATATCTAAATCAATAACATTGTCAAATTCATTTTTTTTAAGTGACATTGCAAGCGACTGACTCGGCTCAAATCTGTTCTTCTTTATATCACCCATATACAATCCGGTTCGCATAACACGAAGCCCTGTTGTATCCGGGAAATCATCAGGAATATAGTATAGTCTGTCATTATTTATCTCAAATCTGTCGTAATCGTATTTTTTATTAATCCTTGATAAAAAAGCTTTGACCGTATCATCAGGCTTTGCCTTTTTTATATTATATAAACCGTATGATGAAAAGCCATCTGAATTTTCTTTTTTCTTAATCAGACATACAAAATGCCCCTCGCCATTTATTCTGTGGGGCCATAGTCTTGCTGCCTTGCTTAAATCCGCATTACCTGTTTCACCCCATTCAGCATGTCCGTCATCAAAGCCTTCATATTTATCAAATCCGGATATCTCCAAATTCTCATCCAGCGACAAAAGATATTCTATCGATCGTTCATTCTCAAGAGGCGAGAAGGTACATGTAGAATACACCATCATGCCACCGGGTTTGAGCATTTTTACGACATCACTTAAAATATTTCTCTGCATGTCAGCAAACATCTGGTTACCATTATTCTCCCATGCGGTTATCATTGATGTGGATTTTCTGAACATTCCCTCACCGGAACACGGTGCGTCAACCAATATCTTATCAAAATAATTATTAAATCTCTCAGCTAATTTATATGTGTTTTCATTTGTAATAATATAATCAGTAATACCGAACACTTCAAGGTTTTTGAGCAGTGCTTTGGCTCTTGAAGCACTTACATCGTTGGATATCAGTACACCTTTACCGTCAAGCCTTGCCGCAAGTTCCGTAGACTTACCGCCGGGTGCCGCACATATATCAAGCACTTTATCATACGGTTCTATCGGAAGTACACTCGCCGGAGTCATCGCACTCGGCTCCTGAATATAATATAAACCTGCATAATAATACGGATGCTTGGATGGTTTATCTATTGTCTCATCATAATAAAAACCATTCTCACACCAGGGTATCCTCTTAAGCTTGAAAGGATTAATCTTCAGGAAATCTTCAACAGTTATCTTGCTTGTGTTAATTCTGATTCCATGATACATGGGCTTATCCAGACACGCTTCATAAGCATCAAAATCTTCTTGAAGAAGTATCCTCATATTCTCTTCATATTTCTTCGGTAATTCCATATTAGATAAATTATATATTAAAGCTTTTTTCAACATAAGCCTTAACATATATTCCGTCCTCTCTGTATTCTTCACCAAGCAGGGTGCCATTTGCCCTGATTTTATTAAGCATACCTGCATCCTGATAAGGTATAAGCTCCTCGATATATTTTCTCGAATTATTTATTATATCTGAAAGCTCTGCTGAGAGCTCATCAAAGCCTATATTTTTCTTGGCCGATATATTAATAACCTTATCAGCCTTAAAGTCTTTGATTACAGGTATTTCTTCCAGCTTATCAATCTTGTTAAACAAGGTAATTATAGGTTTATCAACTATACCAAGATTATTTAAAGTTTCATACACGGTTAATATCTGACTGTCTGCATATGGATTGGATACATCAACAACATGCAGTATTATATCTGCATATTTTGCTTCTTCAAGAGTTGAACGGAATGCATTGATAAGATGGTGCGGCAGTTTTCTTATAAATCCTACCGTATCAGTCAGTATTATCTCCTGACCATCCTCCAACTTATAATTTCGCGAAGTTGGATCAAGAGTTGCAAATAATTTATCCTCCTCCAAAACCCCTGCAAACGTAAGCCGGTTTAATAAGGTAGATTTTCCTGCATTTGTATAACCAACTATAGAGACAATAGGTATATTACTTTCCATACGCTGCTTTCTCATAGTCTCCCTGTGTTGCTTTACATCCTCAAGTTCTCTGGACAATTGCGCTATCCTGCTTCGGATAACACGCCTGTCGACCTCAAGCTTTGTCTCACCGGGACCTCTTGTACCTATTCCGCCTCCCAGACGTGAAAGCGATGTACCTATACCGGTTAATCTTGATGACCTGTATTTCAACTGTGCAAGTTCAACCTGTATCTTGCCTTCTCTTGTAGTTGCCCTTGTTGCAAATATATCAAGTATAACCATTGTCCTGTCCATAACCTTTGTATCAATGGCAAGCTCAATATTTTTAAGCTGAACCGGCGAAAGCTCATCATCACATACAACACCTGTTGCATCTGTTTCGAAAACAAGTTCCTTTAATTCTTCGAGCTTACCTGTACCAAGATAAGTGGCATTTTCAACCTTTTCTCTATTCTGTATCAATCTGCCTACAACTACTGCGCCTGCGGTTTTGACAAGGTCCTCCAATTCATCAAGCGAAGCCTCCACATCATCACCATTGTCAGAATCTACCGCAAAAATTATAACTCTTTCAACTAATTCATCATTTTCATACATATATATTAACCTATATCATTTTAATTTATTGTTTCAATATCTGTACCTGTCTCTGATTCAGAATCCGTATTTTCATCGACCGTTTTCCCATTTTGATTGTAAATATCATTTATAACTTCCGTATCGACATTTACCCTTGTATCCAGATATTCATACATATCTGCAATGTCTTTATTACCCGGATATTCTGACTTGTATTTTTTTGCATATTCATAAGCCGTATTATATTTATTAAGCTTTGTATAACATAAAACCTGAGAATAAATAAAATCCTGAAAATATATGCTGTCCCCACATTCTATTCCCTGTTCTATGTTTGATAATGCATTGTTATAATCTTCAAATGCCAGATAATATGATGCATATTTGTAACATATATCAGGAGTATAGCCAAAAGCGGCAGTATAGATATCAAGATTTTTTTTCATATCTTCATATTTTTTTGAATATTCATTACAATTAGCGGCATATAAACTCATTTCAACATATCCCGCTTCAATCGCACGATTGAAGCAGGCCAATGTTGAAATATAGTCTCCGTTTTCGTATCTTTCCAAAGTACTTGTCAGTTCTATAAGGAAATCAACCTTCTCCTTATCATAGTACTTCTCAGGATAATTCTTTAAAATACCCGAATACACTTTATTGGCAGAAGAAAAATCTTTTAATTTTATATATGAATCGGCTTTGTACATCTCAATATCAACGTCAAGAGATTCGGAAAACCATTGATTACATTTCAAAGCATTGTCAAAATCCTCTATAGCTGCTTCATAATCTCCATTATTGAACTTTTCTATGCCTGCATTTCTGTATTCTTTTTTATCTGTGAATACGTGCAATACCCCATATATCAATACCAATAGTATAAAAAGTACAAAGATAAGATTATATATTGTCCTAAGTTTATTATATGTTTTGTTTCTGCCTTTTTTTATTGTATTTGTTTTTTGTTTATCCATATATAATTACATACCTATCAACTGATAAAATTCTTCAAGCGTCAGATTATTGTCATGTATAAACTTTGCTGCTTCAATACCGACATATCTGAAATGCCATGGCTCATATGATATACCTGTTACAGCAGACTTATCACTTGGATATCTTAATATAAAGCCATAATTATAACAATTACTCATAAGCCATGTGACTGTTTCATCAGTTGCCAATGATTCATCAAGACTTGTATATCCGAGTCCTGCTATATCAAGAGCAAGTCCTGTCTCATGCTCACTATATCCCGGTTTTTGTACATATTTGCTTGCTTCAGACTCAGCTTCTTCCTGTGAAAATCCCTGTGATACATATGAAGCCACAGTATCATCATAGTCCGTCTGCTGCTTAGCTTTATCTCTGTAGCCCGATACTATAGTGTATTCATGTCCAGCTTCATTACAAGCTTCAAGCATATTTACTAAGTCCGTATGTATCCTAGAATCAATTATCTCTCCGCAATTAAGCGTATACTGTTCAAATGCATATCCATCCTGTAAAGGATGAGTTGCATTAACCAATACCATAAATGACGAGTTGTTCTGATAAATAGTATTAGCCTGGGATATAAGCTGGTTACGAGCAGCAACGGCAGGGTCCTCAGTAGTCATCTCAGTTGTAATCTCAGTTGTGGTTTTCTCTTTCTTTTTGTCCTTATGTGAGAATAGCTTTCCGAGCAGAACAATAAGTAATATAAATAAAACTATCGCAATAATCGTATATATAAGCAGACTATAATCCTTTTCCTTAGTATGGCGAATAAGTTTTCTTATATAACGCCTGAACCATCTTCTGAGTTTTTTAAAGCCACGTTTTATATGCTTCCACAAGAATTTAAAGAATTGAACTATTTTGTCTTTTAAGTATATCAGAATTTCTTTTGCTCTTTCCATTTTATCCCCCTTGATGATATGTACAACTTTTTGACATATATTTTAGCAGAATTTAGGAATAAACACAAGTTGGAAAGATGTAACTTAAACATATTTTAAAGAAATTTCCACAAAATGTTTAAATTCTTTGTTTTACTGACTATATTTATTCTTTTTTGTAAATAAAATTATCAAAGATGATAATGATACAAGAAATATTACCGCAATACCTAAATATCCTCTGTCTCCGGTATGCGGAACCGGAGGAGTCGGTGGCGGTGTAGGTTTGGTAAACCTTATCGTCTGTCCTTCATCATTTATATCAGCATGTTCAGCTATTAGAATCTCATTACCTGACTTATCAATAAAATATAAGTATTCATAGCATACAATGTCCTTACCGGCAAGACCGGATGCATCTATTGTAAATGTAACATCAGTCATAATCTCGCTATTATTTGATACAAATTCGTTATATCCCTTAATTTCTTTATCATTGATGATTAACTTATCATTTGTTGTCTTGTCATAGACGATTCCTCTTACAATATAATAATCGCCTATAGTTATATTGGATATTTCAACAGTATCATTTAATATAACCGATTCTTCCGGAGATACTTCACTTCCGCCATTTACCGCTTCTTTAAAACTTGTATGAATTACAGGATAATGAACCTGTTGACCCTTATCTTCCAAATCCGCGTGTGAAGCAATCTTGATTTCATTATGATACAAGTCTTCAAATACAACTATCGTTCCTCCTGCAAGAGATGTTGAATCAAATGTAAACTCGAGCTCTACCGTCATATCTTTTTTATCTGCCGTAAATATCTTTTCAGCGGTAACCTCTTTGCCTTCATCAAGGAAAACCTCACTTGTGTCAGAATTATACAGTTTGCCTTTTAGGGTGTATTCCTTACCGATTACAAGATTGTTACAGATTACCTCATCAATTATAGTCACTTCTTCACCTATAATGCCTGTATGACTTCCTGTCGCCTTGTCTTTTGCCGTGGTTCTTACCTTCGGATAACTGACTTGTTGCTCTGTATCAGAGATATCGGAATGAGAAGCAACTTTAATATCATTTGTATACAATTCTTCAAATACGGTAGTGGTCTGTCCTGCAAGTGATGATGAATTAAATGTAAACTCTAATTCTGTTGTCATATTCTTTCTTACGGCAATTATTGTCTTTTCAGCTATTACTTCTTTACCGTTATCTAACAATACTTCTCCTGTATCTGTATTATGTAAACTGCCTTTTATTGTGTATATTTCTCCGATCACAAGTTTTTTACATTCGACAGTATCTGTGATTACTGCCGTTTCTTTTGCTGCACCACTCTTGGAATTAGTATCCTTATCCATAGCCTTTGTACTGACCGAAGGATATGACACATGTTGTTCCTTATCTTCCAAATCCGCATGTGAGGCAATCTTGATTTCATTATGATACAAGTCTTCAAATACAACTATCGTTCCTACTGCAAGAGATGTTGAATCAAATGTAAACTCGAGCTCTACCGTCATATCTTTTTTATCTGCCGTAAATATCTTTTCAGCAGTAACCTCTTTGCCGTCATCAAGGAAAACCTCACCTGTGTCAGAATTATACAGTTTGCCTTTTATGGTATATTCCTTACCGACAATAAGATTGTTACAGATTACCTCATCAATTATCGTCACTTCTTCACCTATAATGCCTGTATGACTTCCTGTCGCCTTGTCTTTTGCCGTGGTTCTTACCTTCGGATAACTGACTTGTTGCTCTGTATCAGAGATATCGGAATGAGAAGCAAC
>JAFTFE010000106.1 GCA_017449765.1 Lachnospiraceae bacterium
TAACTTAAAAGCCTTAACTTAATGAACTGGAGGTTGATAGCTAATGGATGTTTCATATTGTAAAAAATGGTGGGATAAAAGAAAAAAGATGATTGATGAAATTTCAAAATCAGATGCTGAAATTTTGCATAATAAAGGAGAAAATTACACTGCAGTCATAAAGGAAAATGAAAAAGTAGAATATGTAATAGATATTTCTGCTAAAAATATTTTAGTTAGATTTTACGATGACGAGATGTATTTAGTTTATGAATTTGATATATTAAATAATGATAAAATGTTTTTGAAGGCGGCATTTTATTATACTTATGCGGCATCCGAATTATTAGAAATATTATCATTTAATTTTTCTGAATCCGGATATGTATATATGAGTAAACAAAATCTTAATACATATAAAAGTGAAGAAAGAGAAAACATTGTAAATGTTTCTAATAATTGGGAAGAGTTTCCAAAATTTGGAGACTATACTAATATTTTAAAAAAAAGAAAGGGTATAAATTTATTAAAATGATTATACAGAGCAATACAATCGTTCAACCGCTGCCAAGCGATGAATTATTAAAGGAAAAAAGGATGTTATGATATTAGTGTCGTAGAAGCTCAAATAGGAGAACGCCTAACTGATAATGAGGATTTAATTGGCGTAGAAGTTTTGCCTATAGCTGAGTTATTTGCCGGAGATGATTTAAGAGTTGTATGCGGATGGCTTTATTGATATAATATTTGTGTTGTCACACCCAATCTGGCAACAGAGAGAATGACAACAACTAACCTCGGTTTGCTCAGCCGTAAATAGAGAAGAACACCCAACAGCTGCAACTGTTGGGTGTTCGTTTTGTACGCACTTTGAATTGTTAAATTCCCTTTGCCTATGCACAATATATCATATGCATTGGCTAAAGTCAAGTATTCCCTTTTTTAGTAAGCATATTCAAATGGGATGTATCATTGTTACTGCATCGAGCTGAATAATGCTGCGATTTCCTCCGGACTTAAAACCTTGTTGTCATCTGTAGAAGGTGGCGGTGGTATAGTACCGCTTGATGCCGGTGCAGCAGGTTCCGGCGTTGGCTCCGGTTCCGGAGCAGGTTCGGGTTCTGCGGCAGGTTCAGGTGTCGGGAACTCAAGTACATTTGATTTATCTGCTGTATCAGATCCAACAGTTTCAGCCGTTGCTGCTGTTGTATCTTCGTCATCCTTTGATCCGAATTCATCGAAGAAGCTTTGTGCTGCTGAACTTGATTCTCCTGCTAAGGCCTCAAGTCCCGGTTCGCCCTGATAGGTTTCCGGTTCAGATACAGCCGTCTCGGAAGCTGCCGGAGCTTCTGCAAGAGCATCCGATAAGAAATCATTAACCATAGCTGATACATCTGCATCAGGTTCATCTATAACCTGTGGCTGTGGTGCAGGTGTCGGCACTGATGCTGTAATACCTGCAGCAGGCTGTACCGGTGCAAGCTTTAAGCTTTCTGATAGTTCAGATATGGCTGTGAGAAGCTTCTCTGAATTTGCGTGGTTATATTTGATATTAACCTTGGTTGCGTTATTCAATATGTCTTTGGTAATAAGGTCTTTGCTAAGGGTTGTGTTGACCTTTCTTAACTGGACATAGAGAGCCTTGCATATTCTCTCGACCTCAGGCTCTTTTTCTATCTCTGAATTGGCGCTTTCCTGTGCTTCGAAGAAATCTGCGATAATATGTGATACTGCGTCATTTATATCGGATTTTAATTTCTGATCTTTCTTTTGTCTTAGGCTTATCATTGACCTTAAAAGAGCGTAAACGGATACTATAAGTGCGATAGATACGCAGATTACATAGACAGGCTGATTCTTATATTCTGCAATGCAGTATATCCAGCCAAGTAATGCTGTAAAGCTTATCATTCCTATTGTAACAAGTCTTTTATACAAGCGGTTCATGATGTCCTCCAATGATTTTACTTTCGGTAAATATACCATAGACTTAATTATTTTATCACAACTCGTCGAAAATTACCAGCAAATACTAATAAAAACATTGCCATATTTTTAGAAAATAAGTATAATAAAATATATTTCATTTGTACGAAGGCAGGTAAAATATGGAAGAGTGTAAGATATTGGTGAAATTCTATTCCGAAGAGCCTCTCGAAAATGTAATGGCTATGATAAAATATGAGCCGGAAAAGATTATATTTTTGGGGCACAAGGATAATATGGTTACGAGGAAGATAAATGATATAAAACATTTCAGGGACTTGCGATGTCCTAATGTTTATCTGGAATTTACAGAGGTGCCTAAGGATGACTTAAACAGCGCTATCGCAATGCTTACTGATATTATAAGAGAATATCCTGATGTCAAGTTTGATCTTACCGGAGGCAGTGAGCTTATATTGATTGCACTCGGCTGTATAAATGCGCGTATGGAAATCGGCAATATAAGAATTGATCCTTTTACCGGCAAGGAGATGGATATAAACGGCGGAGAAATCATGACCTCAGATTATAAGTTCAATATCAGCATTGCTGAGGAAATAGTGCTGCATGGAGGAGTTTTAACAAGCCATACCGGAAGTTATTCGGATTGGAGATTTACAGAGGAATTCAGGGCGGATATCAGAACGATGTGGGGGATTTGCAGTCGTTACAGAGGCAGGTGGAACAAGCATTGTGCCAGGATAGATGAGCTTAGAAAGTCGATGCAGAATCAGAATGAAGGCTGGGTAGAATTATACAAGAAGCCGTTGGGAGATGCTATCGAACTTCTGCAGGATTTGAATAAAGCGGGGCTTATTAAGGAATATAGAGAGACAGGCAATAAGGTCATATTCAGATTCAAGAATGATATGATAAAAAAGGTGATAGGAAAAGCCGGAAATATATTGGAACTGCATGTGTATGAAGTGGCTACAAGAGAAAAATATCTTTTCAATGATGCGATAATCGGCGCACATATTGACTGGGCAGGAGAGCTTCATACCGACGATAGCCTTATATATGATACTATGAATGAGATAGATGTAATTCTTATGAAGGATGTATGTCCGATATTTATATCCTGTAAGAGTGGTAAGGTAGGCGGAAGTGCGCTGCATGAGCTTGAGACAGTATCAAGAAAATTTGGCGGAAAATATGCAAGAAAAGCTCTTGTACTTGCAAAAGGCAGTGATGACACAACAGGTACCAGATATTTCAAACAACGTGCCAAGGATATGCATACATGGATAATTGATGATGTGTTCAGACTAAGCGATGAGCAGTTACTTAATAAATTAAAAAGGATTTAGGTAAAAGATAATGAAGAAAAAAGGTATTATTATTTTTATTATTGCAGCTTTGTGTGTGGCATTTGCGAAGATTAATTCGAAGATGGAACTGCTTCCTTCAGGAAGGGGATTAAATATTTGCGTAAATGCCGTTTTTATCATAGCAGGATTTTATCTGCTTATTAAAGGAGCAGATATATTTGTAGAAGCAGCTTCTAAGATTGCGTTAAAGTTCAATGTACCTCAGATAGTTATAGGACTTACGATAGTTGCTTTTGGAACTTCTCTTCCTGAGGCTGCCGTAAGTATAAAGGGTGCTATGGCGGGAAATGCAGGTATTTCCGTAGGTAATGTACTTGGAAGTAATATCATGAATATACTGCTTATACTTGGTGTTGCTTCTTGTATTGCACCGCTTGCCATTAAGAAAAATACCTTCCGCATTGAGATACCATTTGTAATAGTTATTACAGCGCTTTTGTTATTCTTAGGCTTGTCCGGTGATGAGCTTTCGAGGATGGACGGAATTATTTTTCTGATTCTTTTAGCAGGATTTATGGTGTATCTTATAATTACTGCAAAGAACAGCGGCAACGAGGATGAAGGAACGGCGCTGACCGAGAAGGACACTATGCCGATATTACTTTTATTGGTGGTTCTGGGAGCGGCTTTCATAGTGATAAGTGCAGATGTAACCGTAGATGCCGCAAGCTATATAGCTTCTGAACTTGGAATGTCGGACAGACTTATAGGTCTTACGATAGTAGCCTTCGGAACATCTCTTCCTGAACTTGTTACATCCTCTGTAGCAGCGAAGCAGGGCAAGACAGATATTGCTATCGGTAATATTGTAGGAAGCAATATATTCAATATATTATTTGTAATAGGCGTTTCTGCGACTATTTTACCTATAGTGTTCGAGAGAGCATTTTTGAAGGATTCCATCGTGGCAATCGCAGCGGCAGTAATATTGTTTGTATGTGTATGCAATAAGGAAAAGAAGTTAAAAAGATACGGCGGCGCATTTATGCTTCTTTGTTATGCAGGTTATTTTGCATACCTGATGATAGCATAAACTTTGCAACATAGTGTTTAGGCGAGATGGTTACAATGTATTATGTGACACCCGCTTGATGACTTGTAATTTGCATTAAGATAATATTTGCTTTTTAGGGAGAATTGCTTTGGAAAAAAGAGATTTACATTTGGAAGAAAAGCTTGAAAAAAGAATAGAAGAAACGGAAAAACATATAGAGGAAAGACGTGAACATATTCAGGAGAGAAAAGAAATTGTGCACGAGCATTATGAGGAGATTAACAAGCAGTTATCCACGAAGAGTTTCAAGGAAATTCTCTTCGACACGTTTTCAATTAAGGAGGATACCGCTGCTCCGGAAATAATTCGTGACAGGATTTTATCCGGCGGAAAAGTAACCGGTACAAATATGGTTATTATGAGCTGTGCCATAATGATTGCCTCTATAGGTCTTACGGTTAATTCCATTCCTGTCATAATCGGTGCTATGCTTGTATCGCCCCTTATGGGAAGTCTTCATGCGATAGCCTACGGCTCCGTAACCGGAAACGGATATATGATAGAGCGATATCTGACAGGTATAATTATGCAGACTGTTATCAGTCTGCTTACATCTACAATATATTTTATGATTGCGCCTATTACCAATGCGACAAGTGAGCTCCTTGCGAGAACATCGCCATCATTTTATGATGTGTTTATCGCTATATTCGGAGGAGTTGCGGGTATCATCGGACAGACCAGAGAAGATAAGTCTAATAATGTCATACCGGGTGTGGCTATAGCGACTGCAATTATGCCGCCACTATGTACCTGTGGTTATTCGATTGCTAATCATAATTGGAGTATGTTAAAAGGTGCCGCATATCTGTATATAATTAATTGTTATTTCATATATTCTTCAGCAGAGGTTGTGCTTACACTTCTTAAGCTTCCTGAGGGAGTAAAGCTTTCTCCTGAGGAGAAAAAAAGATATACTATAAGGAAAGTCAGAACAACCTTTATAGTATTACTTCCGTGTATAGCGTTACTTTTCTCAATCAGTATGTGGGGGTAGATAGAAATTTGCCCTTGGGGACCCCATCGTCCACCAAGGGCATTTTTTTGTCACAAATCCCTTTTGAAATTTGTTAGGTATAGTGTAAGGATAATTCGTACGAAGTATTTACAATAAAATGAAGGGAGGAACAAAGGTGTCTAAGAAGGAAAGCAAAGATAAAGAGATAAGCTTTATAGAAGACTGTTACCGCCTGTATGAACAGAAGATGTACCACGTGGCATATAGGATACTTCACGATGAGGGATGTGCGGAGGATGCGGTACACGAGGCTTTTATAAGGATGATGAAAAAGGATGTGTTCTTTGAAGATGCTTGCTCCGACGATTGCAAGAGATACATAATCAAGGTAATTAAAAATGTGTCAATTAATATTTACAATAAGAATAAGAGGAAAAATGAGGTAATATATCTTTCTGACAGAGAGGACGAAATTCCTTACGAGGACGAGAGGCTTAATTCAGATGATATAGATATCAGGGAATATATTTCGTATCTGCCTGATAAATATTATGATGTGGTTGACTGTCTGATTAATAAGAATCTGTCAGTAAAAGAAACTGCAAAAGAGCTTGATATAACTGAGACCAATGTCAGGAAGAGATTTGAGCGTGCGAAAGCCATGTTAAGGAATATGATGAAAGGAGAGTTTGAATATGATGAAAGAAAATACAGAGAACGGAATGCTTGAAGATATCGAGATAAGTCTTGAAGAATTTGATGAGGTAGACGAATATCATAACTTCTCGGATAAGTATAAAAATAAAAAGAAGGAAGCACTTAAAATGTATAGAAAGAAGCATTTGGCTACTAAGCGACATACAGGTGTTAAGGTTGCTGCGGCTATTGCGGCATTTGCCATTGCCACACCACTTGCAGTCAATGCTGCAACCAACGGGGATTTATTCAATCGCCTGTGGGGAAATGCAGGAAAGGAAGATGTTGAGTCCTATACCTATGAATGGGACGAAGACTGGGGAGATGAGACAAAGCATTTTGAGGTCGAGATGCCGGCTATAGATTATGAAGATACGGACCCTGAGAAAGCCGAAAAACTGGTTGGCGACAATATTCTTGAAATGAATGACGAGTATGATCTGGACGGAACAAAGATGACTATTCTTTCTACAGTAAGTGATGGAAATTGTATGGTGGTTGAATATACCTTAGAGCGTGAGGGAGGAGTCAAAATATATAATCTTGACCATGCCGAGCATAGCAATGAGACAAAGGGAAATTTTCCTGAAATCGACCAGAATGTAAATTTTGACTTTGGTAAGGTCTACATAGATTTGGAAAAATCTACCGAAGAAAAAATGTATTGCTATTCTTATGCTATTTTGGCATCCGAATATCAGGAAAATGAAACACCGACAATTTATGTACAAATATTACCTTGTACAATTGAAGAATATGCTAAAACTAATGATCCGGAAGAATTTGACAAAATACTTGATCAAATAGTTGAGGTGGAAATTCCGCTTAACACAAAAGAACAGATAGATATGAAGGAATATGTCAATGCAGACGGAGGTGTCGTTGAGGTTTCACCTATATCAATGAGTATAGATGAGAGCGTGGGACTGGGACTTCCTTCTTATGACCCATATTATATATACTATGTAAATATAAAGTATAAGGATGGAACCGAATATCTTGTCAGTGAGAGCAATTGTGACAGTAAAGAATTCGATATTAGTCATAGCTGCGATGTTGAACATGCAAATTATCAATATGTATGTGGTTTTGATAATGAGTTTAAAATAGCATTTAACCGTCTCTGTGATGTGGATAATATAGAGTCAATCACAGTAAATGAGACGACTTATACGTTGAGATAATACATTCAATTAATATTATTGTTCGAGCTTGGTTTTAATAATAAAATCAGGCTCGATTTTTTATGATTTGTAACGAACAAAAATTGTGTTCGAGCATTATGTGATATAATTAAAACATAAATAGTTGCAACTGTCTAAATATAATATATTTAGTCAGGGGTATTGCTATGGACATTGCATTCCCAAAATTAAACTTAATTTTTTGTTGCAAAATAATTAATTGTGATATATAATTAGTTTAATTTAAAGTGGACTATAAATTAAACTTAAAAAGTCAAATATCAAATGCGAGGTTTATATGGAATATATTAAACGTGAACTTGAAAGAAAGTTTTTAAAAATGAATAAGGTTTTTAAGGCTGTTATGGTTACGGGAGCAAGACAGGTTGGCAAATCAACTATGCTTAAGAAGCTTGCTGAAAAGGAAAAAAGAACTATTGTAACTATGGATAATTCAAGAGA
>JAFTFE010000107.1 GCA_017449765.1 Lachnospiraceae bacterium
AACAGTAGCTTTATACAGACAATATAATCCAAATGCAAAAACCGGCAGCCACAACTATACTACAAGTAAATCAGAAAATGATTGGCTTGTAAGTATCGGATGGAAAGGCGAAGGAGTAGGTTGGTATGGATTATCACAGCAGGCTACCACTGAGGCTCCAAAACCTCAGACAACTCAGGCACCTGCAACTACTCAAGCTACAACTGAAGCTCAGAAACCTGCCACTACACAGGCTCCAGCCACTACACAGGCTCCAGCCACTACACAGGCTCCAGCAACTACACAGGCTCCTGCTACTACACAGCAGGCTACAACTGAAGCTCCAGCTACAACAGAGCATCAGCATACTTGGGAAAGTGTTGGTCATACAGAAACACATGACTATAGATCCGATACAGGAGAAGATGTTACTGGACAGCAGATTGTTGGTCATGATGGTCAGAGGTGTATTATTACCGGTTACAACAGTATTGTTGAATGTGGTACATGTGGCTTTAGAGGAACAGCCTTAGAAGTAGATAATCATACTTGGGATGTTCATGGAGGTTCTAATGTTAAGTCTTGGGATGAGCCAATTTATGTCTCAGTTACTCAAAAGTCTGTCTACATTGAAGACTACCAGCAATGTTCCACTTGTGGAGCCAAAAAGTAACAAAAAAATAAGAATCAGTTATGCAAATAACTGGTTCTTTTTTTTGTATTTATGGTGGTCTTCAATTCAATGTAGGTGCACTTTGGAGTGACTGAGACATGGATGAGTGCTCACTGTAAATGAATCTCACCATAAAACGCCATTATTCTATCAAACAATTCTTCAATCTCAGGGGTAATACTGACTTTTGTATCTTCTGCAATCATGTTTAGTAATCCTCTATCAAAAGAGCCATACTTTGCATATTTTATTCTCTGTTCCCATGATGGATGGCTTATATCACTCTTATCTTCCTTATTAGTTTGTTTCCTATTGTATTTTTCTTTATATTTAGATGATGTTATTAAGTTTTGTTTAGAACTATCACAAAATAATTGACATCCATAAAAATCATGATGAACTTCTTTAATGTTGCTTAATAATGATAAATACTTTATTGATTTTATTAAAGGCAGTTTAATTGTTTTCTTAAAAGAATCATCAAATTTTCTATGTGCAATTTCATGCCCTATAGTGATTTTAAAAGCAGTAATAGTATCTATGTTATGTCTATATAGTAATAAATGAGAATACCATACACTACTTAAATATATTATGTTTTTGTTTGATGAATGACCATTAAGCAGATAACCATCATCATACAAAAAATCTCCAAATATAATTTTATATCCCTTATTTACTACTGTTTGTATAATATTAGTTATACAATCATCTTCTAATATTAAATTATATTTAATCATATATTTTGATGATTTTTTTATTGCATGGTTTTTCAATTTAAATAAATTATCCATAATAAAACTATCCCTAATATTGTTGTAATGATTTTAACAATATATTTTTGAAGCCAAAAATTAATATTATCTTGATTGCCAAAGCAAATATGAATCTTAAAAATTTCAAAACATATAAAGCTTAAGAATAATAAAGTGATTATAATTAACATTATTTCTAACATTCTTTATCCTCGCACATTATAAATTCATTGTCAATGGTTACATATCTAATATGATAAGAATTGTGGAGCTACAAAGTAAAAAAAAAGAACCTGCTATCATATTGATAGTTGGTTCTTTTTTGTGCTTGTTTTAAAACTGATGGTAGTCTTCAATATAGATTGACTTTGCTTTGGAGTGACTGAGACATAGGTGGGTTTATAAATATTTAGCTTGCAAAAATATGATAATTATATTAATGTGGTATTATAGATGTGTAATATAACATTATTTTAACAGGGAGCTGCTTATGGATATTGATGATTTGTTTGATGATGACAGATATGAAGATTTTAATCTTGAAGATTGCAGAGATAATGAATGTATAGAACCTGACAGAAGTGTTGCAGATGATGCATTAGAGCAGGAAAAGCATTTAGAACCATTTGAGGAGGAAATTAACAGTTTTATTCGACAGGTTAATGAGATTGGCTCATTAATAAAAATGGAGCAATTAGAATTGGAACAGCCTTTAATTTCAAAAAAGGATATATATAATGCATACAGTGTAGAAAGAAATTATATTAATTCAAAAGCATATCATGACAAATTTGAAAAATTACCAGTTAATAAAGATGTACAACAAATATTATATAATTAAGCAGGTAGATTATTAAATTTTGTTGATGGGCAAGAAGAAGAAAGAATGTTAGCTATAAATGCAAGAACTGGTGAACTTATAGTTGATAATTTTGATAGAAAAGGAAGTATCAAAGGTACTGGTTTTAATGAAAAAGAATATCAAAAATTAATTGATTGTAAAGATGGTGTAATTTTAATCCACAATCATTCTTTAAATGGCTTACCATCATCTCAGGATTTATTAACATACTTAAAAAATGAGCATATAAAATTATCTATTATTGTATGTCATGATGGTACTGTTTATGGAATATATAGTGTTAATTCAGAATTTGAAAAAGTATATAATGATTATTTTAATCAAGAAAAAGAATTAACTAATAATATAGATGATGCAAAAAGATTAACTACAACAAAACTATATTTAATTAATGAAAAAATGAGCAAAAGTAATAAATTATTTGATGTAAAAAAATTATAATTAAGGAGGTATTATTATGGATAATGGCGTTTATGTTGATGGAGAAAAATTATATATGTTTATGGATGAAACATCAGCTCCATATAAAGAAGGTGAAAACCCCTATACTGATTTTGAAGATCCAGAATTTGATGAATATATTGCTCAAAAATATAACTTTGTATTTAAAACTGAAGGAGAAGATTAATAATTAGTATACTAATCAATTAAAAGAAACAACTCAGGCACCTTCAACTACTCAGGCTACTACTGAAGCTCCAGCTACAACAGAGCATCAGCACACTTGGGAAAGCATTGGTCATACTGAAACAGTTTATGTAAGATCTGATACTGGTACTCAAGTAAAAATTACAGATTGTGTTTATGCAAATGAACAGTACTGTATTATTACCGGTTACACGACTATTAAGATCTGTGGTGTTTGTGGTGCAGAATTTGATACAGGTTTAGAGGTAGATGATCATATTTGGGCTGTTCATGATGGTGAAGCAAATAGTAAATCACAGACCAGAGCTATTTTTGTCTCAGTTACTCAAAAGTCTGTCTACAT
>JAFTFE010000108.1 GCA_017449765.1 Lachnospiraceae bacterium
CAAGATTTTCGACATCGGAAACGGAAAGACCCGTTTTCCTGAAGCTTTCGGTTTTATACCAGGCCTCACGCTCCTCTTTGCTGAACAGGTTCGGATGAGACTGTGATTTTCTTTTGCAGGACGCATTTTTGCTTCCGCAAAAAACAGGCTTTCCGCACTTCGCCGTCTAACCGCGGCTCATCCCTACGCAGGAGCTTCGGGACTGCTTCGCAGGTGCTACAATCCTTTGTGCGTTTCGCCTCTGTTGTATTTCTCTGTCTGTCATAATACGCTCAGTTTAAGTGTATTATGATAGGCACTCAAGGTTTCCCCCGCCTTGAGTTTATGTCAAAGAACGATGATGTATTTTATGGGATAAAAATCAAACATTTTCCATATTGCACTTCTTTTTTGACAAAAAATCCAACAATCTTCCATTTTTATATTTTGTTTTATGGATTTCTGCAACTTTTCTTACAGATAAGCCAAATTGATTTTCCATGTCTATGTTTCCGTTCCTATTTAAGAGCAGCTCAAATTTACGCATTTCTTCTTCATCTGTTGCTTTTATGCTTGCAGCCAAAAGTGGTGTTGTACCTTCATTATTCTGTATGTTTACATCTGCTCCAGATTCCAAAAAGGCTGTTAACATCATTAATACTGGCGGACACATAGTTTCTTTTGCAAGATAATACAAGACAGTATTCCCCCAATTATCCTGTATATTTACATCTGCACCTTCTTTTATGAGGAACATAACCGTTTCTACATGCCTTCCGCTCAGGGCTTCGTGCAGCAAGGTATAGCCGTAGTCATTCTGCTTGTTCAGATATTTTTTGTCGTATTTTTTTACAAAGTCATCAAAGGAACATTCTTCTGCACAGTCCCAGATATCCATCTCATTAGTATTCATTCTTCGTCCTCGTCATCAAATGATGTATGGAGTCCTACTGGAGTAACTTCAAAATTGCTTGAATCCTTTACCCAGCTTTCAAATTCTTCTTCTGTGATTTTCTGAAGCATATACCGGTCCTGCTTTTCTTCATACTTATCAGGCCATTTCGGAGCCATTTCCCACTGTTCTTCTTGTGGTTTTGATCTGTCCCAGATAATTATTCCATATTCTGTAAGCACTTCTTCTTTTTTACCCATTATTTTGTCTCCTCGTCTTTGATAAAACCGTTTTCTACAAGATAGTTCCAGAGTTTTGGAAAATTACAAGTTTTGGGATCGCAATATTCTTTTGCCATAGAATAACAGGAATATCCATCTGCATCTTCTTTGTAAATATCAGGATTATATTGAAGAAATAATTTCCACCGATCAAAACCTTCCTTTTGAATAGTTTTTGCAGTCGCCTCCATTAATGGAGTTGTTCCATTTTTATCCGGCTCATTTACGTCTGCTCCCATATCAAGCAGTCGTTTTATCACTTTTATTCCTTCTTCATAGTTAAATTCCATATGGTCAACCATGTAATGTAATGCAGTGTTCCCTTTCTTATCCTTAAGGTTTATGTCGATTCCTTCATCCAGTAAAAAATTCACTGTATTCCAATTGTGACCACCTATAGCATTATGAAGACAAGTATATCCATAGCTGTCATGTGAATTTAATTCTTTTTTGTTATATACCGATTTAAACTCCTCAAAAGTTCCGTATTTAGCTGTATCAATCATATTCATTTTTTTCTCCTACATGACTTCTGTTGTATTTTATTGTTTGTGGTTCGTAAATTTCATTTGTCTGATACCATTCTAAGAATTTTTCATCTGAAATATCCCCTTTGACAAATCTATCATATTCTCTCCAGTATTCTTCATTTTCTATATGTCCCATATCCCATTGTCCGTTTCTTGGAATTTCTCCATGCTTATTTCTAGGCTTTGTCTTATCCCAAGAAACAGTACCTTTTTTAGGCCCCATTTTGATGTATTCTATACCATTTTCATCTGTCCAATGAGGATAATCTTTCTTCGCATTTTCCCAAACCTGTTCTACCTGATCAAGTTTACCCGGTTCTGAGGCTTTTGCATAGGCTGGTCGACTCTTCCAATACTTTGGCAGCTCACCGTTCCATTTTTTAAGAACCTCCACGTCATATTTTTTCATGAATTTGATGGCTTCTTTGTCATTTTTTATCATGAATTCCATGAATTTGGAATACTCGAAGTTCTTTTCGTTGGAAAATATTCTGATAATTTCCTTCATGTTATGGCTGTTGCCGTTTTTTTCTATGAACTCAAGAACTCTGTTTCCACGTTTTCCTGCAATACGGCCAATGTCATCTGCATATTTAGGGAATGCTTTGGAAAGATTCTGCAATAGTTGTTGATCAACTGTTACGTTCGCTTCTGCAATTACCTTGCAATTTTTTTTAGGTTTGATTTCGCTTTTTATTTTTGAAGCCTTGTTTTTCAGTTTCTTTCCAACGTTTTCTATCTTTTCCGAAGCCTGCCGAAGTTTTGAAGTTTGCTCTGCCGCTTTCTCTGCCTTAGTAACTTTGCCGGCAGTTATTGCGGCATTTTCAATTCTTGTAGCATTTCCGACCTTTCCCGCCTCTGATGCGGCCTTCGCCTCTCCTGCCCCGATGAAAAATGATGCTATCGTGCCCGTAAGATAGCCGAACGTTTCATAATATTCCTTCACATCTTTCTCAGAAAGCTGCCGGATAACTTCTTTCTTTAGTTCCAAGCCG
>JAFTFE010000109.1 GCA_017449765.1 Lachnospiraceae bacterium
AGATATCTTGTTCAGGCAAAGCTGGTGGATAAGAAAGGACTATATTTGAAGTAAGTATGCGTTGTAATTTATGTTTACCTGTATGAATTTATGATTTGGGTTAAAGATTTAAGTAGGGAAAATTGAGTATATATTTTAATAATTTATTTAAGGAAAAAAGAATGCTTATCATATATTTTATCATAATTAACTTAATAGCCTTTATCCTTTATGGTATAGACAAGAAAAAAGCCATTAAGGATAGATTTCGAATACCGGAACGGGTGCTGATATTTGTTGCGATAATCGGTGGTGCTTTGGGTGCATTTCTTGGTATGCACATTTTTCATCACAAGACTAAAAAGAAAAAGTTCAGTATAACTGTTCCCGTAGTTCTTGTAATCTGGATTTTGCTGGTTATCTGGGGCTTTTATCAGAATCATCATATAGTCATTACGGAGTATACCTATCAAAATGAAAAGATAGGCGATGATTTGAACGGATATACGATAGTTCAGGTATCGGATTTACACAATCAGTATTTTGGATTTGATGAGAGCAGGCTGATAGATGAAATCAGAAAATGTAATCCTGATATAATCGTTGTGACCGGAGACGTAGTGGACTCTTCGCATACAAATTATAAAAGGGCACTTAGCTTTATGAAGCAGGCTAAAGAAATCGCACCTGTTTATTACATAACCGGCAATCACGAGAAATGGCTTGAAGAAAAAAAGCCTGATAAGATAAATGCCTTCTATGAGGATATTATAAATGAGGGTATAAATTTTATAGACAATGAGACAGCTTACATAGATGATAAATATTATCTGATAGGGCTTTCGGATGATGAGCTTGGCAGCGGTAAATTAGAGGAACTTTCTAAAAATCTTCCGAAGGATAAGTTTAAGATACTCCTGGCACATGAGCCGGCGTATTATGATAATTATGTAGCGTGCGATATGGATTTGGTTATAACGGGGCATGTGCACGGCGGACAGTTTATAGTTCCGGGTAAGGGTGGATTTGTGTCACCGGAATTTGAATTTTTCCCTGAACTTTATGAGGGAGTTCATACTTATAAAGATACTACAATGATTATCAGCAGAGGACTCGGTAACAGTGTAATTCCGTTAAGAGTTAATAATTATCCCGAGCTGGTTGTGATAAAGCTTGCGAAGTAAAGCTTGACAAAATCATATTCTTTGTTATTATTTGTAGCAATATATTTATGAGAACTAAAGGTTGAAATTATGAAGGATAACAGTATATATAAAAAGGCTCTAAAGCTTGCGGTTCCCATGATGATTCAGAGCGGAATTACCAATGCGGTAGGGCTTGTAGACAATATAATGGTTGGAAGTCTCGGTACTGAGAGTATAACAGCTGTTTCCATAGCGGGACAGCTGATATTTGTATTTAACCTTGCTATATTTGGAGGTTTGTCAGGCCCCGGAATCTACGGAGCACAGTACTTTGGACATGGTAATACCGAGGGTGTTAAAGGGATTTTCAGGCTAAAATTCTGGATAGGACTTTTCTGCACGATAGCCGGTGTCTTAGTATTTATTTTTGCAGGAGATGCGCTGATAAGACGATATCTGACCGGTGAGGGAAGTGACATAGACCCTATACTTACACTAAAATACAGCAGGCAATATCTGGATATTATGCTCATAGGATTTTTACCGTTTACGATTACACAAATATATGCAGGAAGCCTGCGTGAGACGGATGAGAGTGTTAAGCCTATGGTGGCAGGTATAGCTTCCGTTTTTGTAGACGTGGTATTTAATTATCTTTTTATATACGGTAAATTCGGCTTGCCGAGACTGGAGGTAAGAGGAGCGGCCATTGCGACGGTTATAGCAAGATTTGTAGAGATGGGCGTTGTAGTTATATGGGCGCATAAAAGAAGTGATATACATACCTTCCTTAAGGGCATATATAAGACTTTAAAGGTTCCTGCAGAAATGACCAAAAAAGTTTTGGCAAAGAGCTTTCCAATATTTATAAATGAGTTCCTGTGGGCGGGCGGATTAGCTTTCCTTACACAGATTTATTCAAAGCGCGGACTTGATATAATTGCAGGACTCAATATATCAAACGCAATCTGTAACCTTTTAAATGTAGTATTTATCGCTTTGGGAAGTGCCGTCGGCATTATCATCGGACAGATGCTTGGCGCATCGGAGTATGAAAAAGCAAAGGTAAGCTCCGTTAAGCTGATGTGGTTTACGAGTGCTATCTGTGTACTTTTAACAATAGTATTGGTATCTATTTCGGGTGTATTTCCGAAGATATATAATACAACGGAAGCAGTCAGAGATTACAGTACAAAATTTATAATAATTACGGCACTGTTTTTCCCAATACAGGGCTTTTTAAATACGCTTTATTTTACACTTCGTTCAGGTGGAAAGACAGTTATCACATTTTTATTTGACAGCGGATTTTCATGGGTTGTATCTGTTCCTGTGGCGTATATCATATGCACATTTACGGGACTTCCGATACTTTGGATATATGTAACGATACAGGCACTTGATATAATTAAAGTTGTGGTTGGATATGTACTTATCAAAAAGGGAATTTGGATCACAAACTTGGTTGAATAGCGATATTATAGAAAAAATGTAATCATAATGTTATTGATATTTTGATGGTTATGTTTTATATTAATTGTATCATCTCGCCTGACGGCTCGATGTGTTTTTCGCTTTATGTCGATGTACACAGGTGCACATCGACGAAAAGCTCGTTATATCAAATTTATAGACTAGGGAGAAAAAATTATGAGTATTAGAATTGGTATTATGGGATACGGTAACTTGGGACGTGGTATCGAATGCGCAATTAAGCAAAATGATGATCTTGAGTTGGTTGCTGTATTTACAAGAAGAAATCCGGAGACTGTAAAGATACTTACTGAGGGTGTGAGCGTATGTGCCGCTGATACCGTAACTGAGTGGAAGGACAAGATTGACGTACTTATTCTCTGCGGAGGAAGTGCTACAGACCTTCCAAAGCAGACACCGGAGTATGCAAAGTATTTCAATGTTATTGACAGCTTTGATACACATGCAAGAGTTCCGGAGCATTTTGCAAATGTTGATGCTTCTGCTAAGGCAGCAGGTAAGGTTGGAATAATCTCTGTAGGTTGGGACCCGGGTATGTTCTCACTCAACAGATTATATGCAAATGCAATCCTTCCTGACGGTGCAGACTATACATTCTGGGGTAAGGGCGTAAGCCAGGGACATTCGGATGCCATAAGAAGAATCGAAGGCGTTAAGGATGCAAAGCAGTACACAATTCCTGTGGACTCGGCTCTTGAGGCTGTTAGAGCAGGCAAGAATCCGGAGCTTACTACAAGACAAAAGCATACCAGAGAATGCTTCGTTGTACTTGAAGAGGGCGCAGATGCGGCAAAGGTTGAAAATGAAATAAAGACTATGCCAAACTACTTTGCTGATTACGATACAACAGTTCATTTTATTAGTGAAGAAGAGCTTAAGGCAAATCACAGCGGTATACCACATGGCGGATTTGTCATCCGTTCAGGTAAGACAGGCTGGAATCTTGAGAACAATCATGTTATCGAATACAGCTTAAAGCTTGATTCCAATCCTGAATTTACTTCATCTGTTCTTGTTGCATATGCAAGAGCCGCTTATCGACTTAACAAGGAAGGCGTGAGCGGATGTAAGACAGTATTCGATATAGCACCTGCATATCTCAGTCCAAAGAGCGGTGAGGAATTAAGAGCACATCTTCTCTAATTTATAAGCGTTTTAAGAAGAATTGTCAGATAACACTGTCATACAGACTGATAAAATATAATTATATGAAATGGAGGTTATACTATGGAGAACTATGAAGATATTGAAAATATAATTGAGCTGCTTGACAGCAAAATGGGAGCAGACGGCATCAATAGAATTAATCTCCAGATGTCTGATGACTTAGACAGTGGAGAGGTCGCAGAAAGATATCATCACGGCAGATGCGATGTCGGCAGTCCTTGGGCAACCGGCAAAATAAAAAATGAATCGCTGTGTGACTTATAAGACATAAATAAAAATCGGCAGACTATGTGCTTGCGCTAATTAGTCTGCCGATTTTTATTATGTGGTGAAAACTTATATAGCACAAGGATGATAGATTTAAGCAGGCTGCTAAAGCAACAATTTGCACAATTTACGTTAAATCAGAAACGAGAATTCGCATGAATTCGCTCAGAAATCGATATGTTTGAGCGAAGCGAGTTCATCGATTTCGTGCGAAGACAAAGAATTCGAGTTTACTGATTTAGTAAAGTGATTGCATGTTGCGTAGCAGCCGGCTTAAATCAATAATCCT
>JAFTFE010000110.1 GCA_017449765.1 Lachnospiraceae bacterium
TACCTTAATTAGATATATTTTTCATTAATTTAACATTTTTTTGAACAAGTTTTTGCTTAATAAAACATTTTTTTGAACGAGTTTTTGCTTAATAAAACATTTTTTTGAACGAGTTTTCCTATAATCTATATTTAATTCTCAGATATCCTCTTCCCTATATCTCTTTGATTGCAACACCTCACATCTATCCGAAAAAACCTCGCTACAGATTTGAAGTTCCAACTCCTGCCTGTGTCTAAAATGCTCCAACATAGCTGCTTCACCTGTTACACCATGATTTTTTGCATAAGGGGATTCATCAAAAAACTTAAGCATCATCGGAAACCAAAGCTCGTTGCCCTGATCATCAGACCGTTCTCTTCTGATGATATCAATACTTTTTTTGATATCCTCTGTCTCAAGATAAATTATTCTAAAATTATTATCTTTAAGTGCTTCTCTTATTTCCCTGTAGAAACCAATAATTTCCTTATCGGAAGCATCACGGAACAATATCATTTCTTCGATGATATTTTGAAAGAGCGAACACTCAAATATCATCTTGTCACCACTCCATGCTCCGTAACGGCTTAAAACAATCCTCTTAAATTCATCAAAAGCTACACGTCCATTGTAAATTTCATACTGTTCCAAATCCTTATGAAATCCGGGAATATCCGTAATAACCTGAGTATAACAGATAACCACATGGTCTTTTTCTATATAACTATTCAATTCTATATCCGAACGAATTTCATTATACTTGTCAAGTATCTCCTGATACTCCTTGTGGCTTACATATGCACACCAGGCGAGCTCTACAGGAGAATAATCTCCCTCATGTATAGCTGTATATCCCCGATGGTTCTTAGCAATCCTTTCAACCAATGTGCTCTTGCCGCTTCCCTGTAAGCCTTCCACAAAATAATTCATATTGAATACCTCAATTTAGATTATATATATTTCGCTTAACATCAAAAAATATCTATACAAATTTAAGCCTTATTAAACTTATCCTTACCCTGCTTACATCTTGGACATTTCCAGTCCTCCGGAAGGTCTTCAAAAGCTACACCGTCATGCTCATCAGGATCATATATATATCCGCAGATAGAGCAGACATACTTACCTGAGCTTTCAGCTTGACTTAAATCCACTTCGGCAAACACTGTCGGAACAGGATTATCCAAGTCCATCACTTGTTTTGCTTCCAGATTCTCATAGCCTTGCGGTGTATGAGTTCCCATATAAACAGTCGGGTGATTGCGGACAAATTCCCTTACTCTGTCAAGGGTCTCGCGGGCTGCAGGTAGATCGTCAAATACTACGGAGAGCTTGTTTTCATAAAGTGCTTCATCCACATAGGTGATATCTGCTTCAAACATATAAAACAGGCCATCATTTTCTGCAATCACAAGGCTGTTTCCGTTTGTGTGTCCTTTTGCTTTTACAAGATATATACCATCCTGAATTTTCTGGCTCTCAGGGAAATTGTAATATGCTCCATCCGTAAAGCTTACAGGCACAAAATTATCTATTCCCTGAAGCTCATCGGCAGAAAGTTCTTCCTCATTTACATATATCTTCGCATTTGGGAAGGATTTCAGTTCTCCCGAATGGTCACCGTGCTTATGTGTGAGAAGTATCTTCGTTACCTGTTCCGGCTTATAACCAAGAGCGGCAAATGCCTCCATATAACTGCAGATATCCTTTCCGGTGTAAATGGCACTATTTTCATCCGGTACCTCTTCCGGAGTTCCTGCCGGCAAACCTGTGTCCACAAGAATCACATCATCTCCCGTATCAATCAGATAATTCTGAAGACTGCCGCGATACTTAACCTTGGGATCAAACTTGTCCGCTCCTTCCTCGCCTCCAAATACAAACGGCTGGGCATAAAATCCATCCTTTCTGAATTTAACTGCTTTAATTTCCATTGTAATCCTCCTTTACATTTTCTTTTCCATGCTTATAAGCAAGTGATTTAAAAGTTCTTGAAGCATCTGAAGATCCTCCTCCGGAAGCGGTATACAATCCCGGATTTCCCCGGGTACGCTCTTTGCCTTTTCCTTCAGATCCCGGCCTTCCTGCGTCAATGTAATATATAGCTTTCGCACATTCCCATCAGGCTTTATCCTGTTTATAAGACCTAATCTCTCCAACCTTTTCAGAAGCGGTGCAAGTGTACCCGAATCAAGATGTACCTTCCTTCCAAGCATCCCTTCGGTCATATCGCCATGTTCCCACAGCACCATCATCACAAGATACTGGGTATATGTCAGGTTTAATTCGGAAAGAGGTTTACGGTACTGCCTGACTATTTCCTTTGCACAGGCATAGAGTGGAAAACAAAACTGATCTTTAAGCCGTGGGACATCATCTATATTTAACGTCTCGGTATCAGTCATAATATAACTCCATAATTCATTTATCTTTACAAAAAAGGCTGGCGCGTATTGCCACGTCAGCCTCTTCATTTTCTTGTTTCTCTCCTGTTTACAAATTTAATCTAACCAGTAAACTATGTAACCGTCTCTTAATCGCCGAGTTGTTCAATCAGATAGTTATCGTAACCAATCTTTTCGATAATTCCCAGATGTTTTGCTACCCATGCACGATGGTCTGACTCACATTCAACAAAGCTTTCAACCAGCTTTCTGGTAATGGAATCATCTGTAAGAGAGGCTGCAACCTTTTCAAGCTCTTCAACACCCTTCTGCTCTCTAAAGCCATCATCCCAATCCTTTAAGAGATCTTTAATTTCACAGAAAATAGGCTGCTCGACACATCCAAACACAGGCTGTCCGCCAAGGGCAACGATTCTTTCCGTACATTTTATAGCTTCTTCCAATTCCTCTTCTGCTTCTTCTTTACAACGATCTGCAAACTTTCCAAAGCCCTGCGCACGGAAAGTTGCCTCATGGATATAGTCTGCCTGTGAGCTGGAATACCATGCAATTGCATAATCGTTGAGCATCTTGATTTTTTCATCTAATGTCATAATAACATACCTCCAAAGTTTTTTAAACGTTAATTGCTTGTTGTGCACAACTAAATATTAATTGAAGGTCTTTGTTAAGTCACGTTATAATCCAACTCATTTATAAAATTATTTAACAAATTGATAAAAATATAAAGTTTTTAATACAATTTACTCGCAAATATATGGCCTTAGCACCTCAGGGATGCTCTCTTCCATCAGCTTTGCTACCTGCTCATAGGTTAAATCGTTTTTTTCTATGAGCCAGTCATAGAGAAACTGATTTGTCCCATAACAGAACATCTTCACAACAGCTGCCAAGTCCTGCGGACATTCGCTGACATTAAGCTTTTTCTTGATCTCATTTTCTATAAACCGTATATTCATATCGGACATCTGAAATAAAAACGAATCCCTGCCGCTTGTATGCTTTAGCGCATTCACCATAAATTTCCGGTTTTCATCATAAAATCGCATGCCGTCCAGAAATGTATCCTTAAATACATAACCGTTTCTTCCAACCTTGCTGATATTCTTTCCGGTTTCTTGAGCATAAATCCAAGCAATCATATCATACTTATCCTTGAAGTACCTGTAAAATGTAGGCTGTGTCACATCACAGTTATCCACGATATTGGCGATTGTAATTTTATTTATGGGTATCTTCTCTGCCAACTCCAAAAAGGAATCTGCCAAAAGCTCCTTCGTAGTTTTTTTCTTCATATATTCTATCCTGCCTTACTATCGAATTTTCCTTTCTATCAATCCTCAGTCCTATAAAAGATTCAATCTCATATCCGTATATTTTTGAACCTTATCTTCATAGCCCAATTTTTTATATATCGGATATCCTTCATCGGTTGCCATCAGGTCAATGCGACAAATATGATGTTTCTTAGCATATTCAATCATATTGCTCATAAGCTTCGTGCATATTCCTCTGCCACGGTATTTTTCTTCTGTATACACACTGAGCACCTCGGAATCATATCCGTTTGGGAGGAATGGATTTGCAGGTTTCTCAATAATAAGAAGATACGCAGCAGCAACAAGCCTGCCCTCCGCTCTTGCAACAAATGCGATCAGTTTCTTCCCGAGTTCTCTCTCAAAATATCCCGGAAGCTGGTTTTCCATACTTTCTTTTTCCTTATCGCTGATAGAGCCAAAATCATCTATCATATAAAGGATTCTAAGCCTTATCAATTCCGGAATATCACTTAAGTTTGCGATATCATATATTATGCTTTCTGTCTCATCGGTAGGAATATCCTTCTCACACTTTTCTGTGAATCTAACACTCTTATAAAGACTGATATGGGCATCTAAATCCTTGAATCCGTTTTTGTGATAGAAATGATAAGACGGTTTATCATTATCTGTTTGAAGAAATATACCGGCCAAACCCTTCTTGCTAATATCATCCTCAATAAGTGAGAGAAACCATGAACCGATTCCCTGCCCCTGATATGTAGGTGAGACACAAAGCTCTTCTATATTGTAATTTGTCCCTTCCCACCAATGATTGATTTTTCCGACGGACATACATACCAGTTTTCCGGCAATCAACAAGCCATAGTTTAATGCGCCGTATGCACCGGATATATCCTTCATATATTCATTTAACTGTATAATGTCACTCCAATCATCATTCCATGGTTCGCCGGCAAATGCTTCTTTGTATAGTTCTGCCATCTGTGGAAGATACGATTCATCCAACAAAATAAAATCTTCCTTATCCATTCACTTCACCGCCTTTCCTTTTACCAAAGCCTCGTACTTCAACTGATAAGCAATCAGCCTCGGAATATATTCCTTTAAAACTTTGGTAGCCCAGATACGAAACTGAGTAGCTTTCTTGGAATTAACTCGATATCCAACTGAAATAATTGCGTCCAAATTATAGAACATTGACTCTTTATCTTGTGTTTTTCCGGGAATTGCACCATGCGGACTGGTTGTTGCAATTTTTGCAACAACCACTTTTTCATCAAGTTCATCACTCTCAAATATTTTCTTCAAATGTCTACTAATACCGGACTTATCAACTCCAAACAACTCCGCCATAGCCTTCTGTGTAATCCATAGACTATCATTCATTATATATGCATCAACAGAAACATCCCCTTCATCCGAATGATAGAGAACCATTTCCATTTGCTTGTCAAAATCTCTCATAAAAGGTTTTCCTCCCTTCCTTTAATCAGTTCTTCGTACTTAAGCTGATAAGCAATAAGCCTCGGGATATATTCCGGCGGAGTTCTCCGACCGGCTTCCAAAACCGTCTCGACTGTGTTTTATTTGAGCAACCGAATTCACTTATCATCACTTTTAATAATATCCACCAGACTGCTGATAGCCTTACCTATATGTTTATCTTTGTGAACAAATATCTGTGAGTAAATCGGAAAGTTGTTTCCTTTCCAGTTCAGTTTTTTCAGCGTTTCATTCTTGATTTCTTTTATAGCAGTCATGTCAGGAATAAAAGCAATTCCGAGACCATTAGACGCAAATTGCTTCAGCACTTCCTTACTGCTTGTTTCAAGAAGAACCTTCGGATTCACACCACATTTTGATAGATCCGCCAGAAGCATATGACGAAAATTACAATTATGCCCTGTCAAAAGTAAAGGATAGCCTTCCAGATCATTCTCCTTTATACTCCTCCCAACAAGCGGATGATCCGGTGAAGCAAAAAAACCGAGTGTTTCTGCTTTTCTATACAACAAGGCGAGCCTCTCGTCTTCCATCTCCGGATTAAGTGTATATACCAGATCCAACTCCCCTTTTTGCAACATTTCCGGAAATGAATCATGTGTGATAAATGTAAGCCGGATATCTATTCCAGGAACCGCCTTTTTATATTCCATCAAAACTTCCGGTATGCAATTGTAACATAATGACTCCGAAACACCCATTTTTAAAATGCCAGTAGGTTCATCTTCATCTGAAAGTTCAAGATAAATCTCTCGTTCCAACTGGAGCATTTTCTCAGCATATGCTATAAGCCTTTTGCCTTGTGAAGTAATGATTATTGTCTTACCCAATCTGTCAAAAAGCTGACAGTCGAGTTCTTCTTCCAGCTGCTTGATCTGTGTTGTTACTGTAGACTGAGCATATCCGAGACTATTTGCCGCCGCAGAAAAGCTCCCCCGCTCAGCAATTTTCAAAAATGTGGTTAACTGTGTGATTGTCACACCCCTCACCTTCCTTTTCGTTATTGTAGCAAATACTTATTGCGTTAATTATGAGCACCTACCAAAACCGCATCAAATAATTCCTGTGACCTGAACGGCATTTGCTTTTGCTTTACCAATTGTACCAAGTGCTTTCGTACTGTATCTGCTGTTAGCATATTCATCATTTCACATATTTTGAATATATCTATCATTTGTTTCAATTTTACTGATATATATTTTGATGTTATTATAAACTCATAAACAATATGATGCAAGGAGGAACGCAAATGAATGAATTATGCATGATCATCAAAGATACAATTAAACCTAATTTCCTGAATATCAGGACTTCCATACAAACATATGACCGTGATGCCGACTGCCTTGGTTCGCCATGCTGGCGCTGGGTCTATCATGCCCTGCACTCTGCTGACAAATGGTTCATAAACCCTTTCGATTATGAAGAGCCGCCCTTTCATGAAGAAGGATTGGATAATCCCGATAATTCATGCAATGTTATACTCTCAGATGAAGATCTGCTGGCATATCTTGATTCTATTGAAAAGAAAACCCTTGATTACCTGGATACTCTGACGGATCAAATGCTTTATGAAAAGCCGGAGAAATGCAAATATACCCGAATGGAACTTGTACTCAGGCAGTACAGGCATCTTTCCTTCCATACTGGTATGCTAAACGGCCAGACAGCCCTTGCTACAGGAAAGTTTCCTATGTGGGTATCAGAAACTGATCAGTATCTGGATGACGGTATTTTATTCGGCAGATACAGGAAATATAAGGTATAATCGCCTGATTTATTCTGATCTTAGCATCTGGTTTTCAGTTGCTCACGCGCTCCAAAAGCACACAGCTCTCCACATGCACACTGTGGCAAAATTGATCAACCACAGCCACCTTCTTAACCTCAAACCCCTTCTCTGAAAGGTACTTGATATCCCTTGCCAAAGTTGCGGGATCACAGCTTACATATACCAGGCGCTTCGGTGACATCTTATCTATGGTGTCAAGTAGTGCTATGTCGCAGCCCTTTCGTGGCGGGTCCACAACTATTACATCAGGCTTTATTCCTTCATTTTTATAAAGCTTTGGTGCAAGCTCTTCCGCTTTGCCACAATAAAACTCTGTATTTGACAAATTATTAAGTAGTGCATTCTTCTTCGCATCATCAATTGCCTGCGGAACTATCTCTACACCGTATACCTTCTTTGCCTTCTGTGCCAGAAATAACGATATCGTTCCTATGCCACAGTACATATCCCATACGACCTCATTACCGGTAAGGTCAGCATAGGAAAGAGCCTTGTCATATAAGACCTTGGTCTGCATGGGATTAACCTGAAAGAAGGATTGTGGCGACACATTAAAACGGACATCTCCGATATAATCCGTTATGTAATTCTCGCCGTATATGGTTATGTTTTTATCGCCCAGAATTTTATTGGTTTTTTCTTTATTGATATTTATACTTACATTTGAAAGCTTGATTTCGCTATCGTCACGGGACAAACCTTCATTATACTCCCTAACCGCATCACAAAGTGCGCTAATCAGCTCGCTTCTCAATCTGTCATCTAAAGCCTTATCCCTGCTTAATTTTTCACCATTAATAACAAGGCATACACTCAACTCACCGGTTGAAAAACCGACTCTTGTTACTATATGCCTTACCAAACCCTTGTGAAGCTCCTCATTATAGACAAACTGCTTGTCCTTTTTATAAGCTTCACTTATCCACGCTCTTAAATTTTTAATGATAAATGTATTGATTTTATGTCCTGTAGCACACTCGTCAATATCTATGATTGAATGTGTCCTTCCGGCATAAAAGCCGATTTTTATATTTCCGTCCTTATCCACTCCTACAGGAAACTGCATCTTGTTCCTGTAATTGTAAGGCTCGTCCATACCATATATATCTTCCACAAGGCTGCCTGCATCCTTGATTCCGCCAATTCGCTCAAGGCAGCTAATAACCTTATTCTTCTTATACTCAAGCTGTCTCTCATAAGACATATGCATGAATGTACATCCGCCACAGCTTTTTGCCTTTGGACATACAGCTTCTACTCTGTAAGGCGAAGGAGTGATTATCTCCATAAGTCTTCCGTAGACATAGTTCTTCTTGACCTTGATAATCTTAACTTTAACCTCATCTTTAACAACCGTGTCTTTGACAAAGCAGGTTATACCATCAATATGTCCGATTCCCTCTCCTTCAGAGCCTATATCTTCTATTGTCACTGTATATTCTTCATTCTTATTCATTCTGTCTTATCTCATCCGTCCTATAATTATTATGCTGACTCAATATACCTAATTGCCGATATATTTCGTTATTCATTATATCAAAAATATCATTATATAATTATTCTTCCGCATCCTTATGCAGCTTGTTGTATTGCGGTGGTATATATTCGGATATATTTTCTATCTACTCCTTGCTTCCTAATAAGAAACATGAGCTTACCTTTTCAACATACATATTTTTATAGCCCATATATCGCTCAATTAAATAGATACGGCAGGAACTTTCGATATAAAATTCCCTGCCGGTCACTAACATTTTAGATGTTAATATTTTACACTATTTTTAAATTAAATACAATCATTAATTGCGACAAAATACGTCAACATTTAATTTAATCTCTTATACACTTAACATCAGTCTATAATTCGCTTATAAATCTTTCAAAATATCTTCTGCCATCCTCAGTACACTTATATACTCCCGCGCACTCAAGAACCTTTGCAAACACCTTGCCTATCTCATCCTGAACAATCTTATGGATATTGGTTGCATTTACATTATCATAATTCTTCATCCACTCAGTTGCCCACTCAGCATGCGAAGCAGTCTGCTCATCAGAGCTTAAATCACCGCCGCTAAGTATGAGTTCTTCCAAACGAGCCATCTCACCCTTAAGTCTTGCAGGAAGTACCGCAAGTCCCATAACCTCGATAAGTCCTATATTCTCCTTCTTAATATGGTGGTACTGCGGATGCGGATGGTACTCGCCCATCGGATGTTCATCAGTAGTAATATTGTTACGAAGCACGAGGTCAAGTTCAAAAAGCTCTCCTCTCATACGTGCAATCGGTGTAATCGTATTATGCGGAGTACCGTCTGTCTTTGCAAAAATAAATGCCTCCTCATCTGTATAGGCTCTCCACTTGCTCAAGATATGGTCAGCAAGTTCCACAATTCTTTCCGCGTCTTTTGCTTGAAGTCTTATAGTTGACAAAGGCCAGTTGATAATTCCGGCATGTACATCTTCATAACCTGTAACTGTAAACTCCTTCTCATATGGAGCTCTTACCATAGGAAACTCATAATTACCGCCCTGAAAATGGTCATGACTTAGGATAGAGCCGCCGACTATCGGAAGATCAGCATTTGAGCCTGCAGTATAATGCGGGAACTGTCCTACAAAATCAAGAAGCTTTACAAATGTATCCCTGTCTATCTTCATCGGAATATGCTTTTCGTTAAATATAATACAATGTTCGTTATAATATACATAAGGGGAATATTGAAGGTTGTACTTCTCACCGCCAAGCGTAATCGGTATGATACGATGATTCTGTCTGGCAGGATGCGAGAAATGTCCTGCATAGCCTTCATTCTCACGACAGAGGAGACAGCTTGGATAACCCGACTTCTTAGCCTGTCCTGCCTTAGCAATATCTCTTGGGTCCTTCTCCGGCTTGGAAAGATTGATTGTAATATCAAGATCTCCAAATTCAGTAGGTGACTGCCACTTCTCATCCTTCTTAATTCTTTCAACTCTTATATAATTAGTGGCTCTTGAAAAATCATAATAATAATCGGTTGCTTCCTTTGGAGATTTCGCAAGATGTGTTGCAAATTCTCTTCTTATCACCGAAGGTGCCGGTGTAAGAAGTCCCATAATCTTAGTATCGTATAAATCCTTATAGGTTATGGTATCCTCAGGCATAATCTTCTTCTTGAAAAGAACTGCCAGCATATCCTCAAGAATCTCAGAAAGCGGTCTGTCGTCGCCTTCAAAAGAAGCTTCTATATATTCCTGTTCCTCAAATAATTCGAGCAGCTTGTTTCTTGTGTATATAATATCATCATTATCAACAAGTCCCGCTTTTACACCATAATTCAAAAGCTCATCTATAAGTCTGCTTATCTTTTCAGTCATATCATATCCTCCCTAAATAAACTAAACTCTGAACATAAATTGTTTAACCGGCATCTACTTAGCATAAAGATAAAAATCATCCCATGCGCCCCAGCCTTTAGCTGCTGCCTTAACCTTAACACCTATCGTAAGCTCTGTGCCATCCTCGGTTATAACTATATTATCTATCTCAGGATTATCCCATTCCTGCCACTTGGTAACTCCGGTCTTTTGCTCAAGGCTCTCATCGCCATACTCTGCGTAAAGCACAAAGCTTGCATCATCACCGCAATCGCCGCCTTCTATATACGTTCCGAGAACATACTCTCCTGCATCAAGTGTAACCGTCTGATATACCGTATATTCTATATCCTTTTCCGACCAGAAATGCAGACAATAAGCTCCGTCATGCACATTGCTTGAATCATCCTTACGGCTTATGATATCTGAGTCTATAACCCACATACTCATATCCTCATCCTCAAAGCCCGGATTGGCAAGCAGATTTTCCGCAAGAACCTTAACCGTTACCGATACATCATAGCTTTTTCCGTCAACATCTACAGTACCGTCTACAACATACTCTCCCGGTGTACTTGCGTCCGCACCGGCAAGGCTGTCCTCTATCCAGCTTACCGGCATATCTGTTATGGTTCCGTCATTATATCTTACATGGGCAACCTCCGGTAAAGCTATATATTCATCAACATCAATCTCTATATTATCCGCTGTAACATCTGACACTGCAAGCTCTGCAACCGCACCTGTTCTGATATATTTATAAATCTTGGCAGATGCAAGAGGATGTCCGTAGAAGTCAAATAATGCTTCATTATCCACTGCTGAACCACCATAATACTCTGCAGCATCCTCATCATAATCCGATGCATAGCTTGAAGCCCAGCCCGAGCCTTTTTCCTCCCATATACTCTTGTTGTACTCATAGACCTCATCAGGATAGTCCGCATCAGCATAAACACTCACAGGAATCCATGCAGGCTCCCAGTAAAATATACCTATACCCGCTTCACCGCAAAATGCCACGGCATTTGCAGCTTCTCTTATCGCATCGCACTGTCCCTGTACAGACACATCATAGTAAAATGCATCTCCTGCCTTGCCCTCTGATTCGGTATTGCCCGAGCCGTCGCCATCCTCATATGTATAGATGTAAGAAGTCTCAACTATCATTACCTTCTTGCCATACTTATTGACGATAGTATTTAATATAGCTTTCATACTTCCTACCTCTCCATGCCAGTAAGGATAATATGAGGAAGCAAATACATCATAATCTACACCATACTGCTCAAGGTATGAAGCGTAAGCAGGATATGAACCCTTCTCAGGATTGGTAAAATGAATTGCTATAAGGATATCCTTATCGAATTCTCTTACCGCTTCGCTGCCTGCCTTAAATAATGTACACATATCCTCCCATTCTGTCTCACCGCAGAAACCGGTCGTCGTCTCATTTCCGATCTGAACCATACCGACATCCACACCGGCATCTCTAAGTTCATTTAAGGAATCCTCCGTATACATCTTCAAAGCAACAGCCTTCTCATCAACAGAGAATTCTTCCCAACCCTTAGGGGCTTTCTGCTTGCTTGGATCAGCCCAGAAATCCGAATAATGAAAATCAATCAGCACACGCATGCCTGAATTTGTAGCCCATGTTCCTATTCTCTTGGCAGTCTCAATATCATTGTTTCCGCCACCGTAGGAATTACCATTCTCATCATAAGGGTCTACCCAGACTCTTATACGTGCATAATTAACACCACATTCATCATACAGGAAATCAAAAAATCCCTGCTCGTCTAATTCATTGCCATCAAAATCATAATACACAACACCACTGTCAAACTCAGCAGCAATCGAGGATAAATCAGCACCGGTTATAAAATCCTCTGAGAGATTGTCAATCTTCTCAACAAATACATCTGCCTCGACAGAGGTATCTTCAGATGAACTTCCGACAGGCAGAGGTATAACCTCTTCTGAAGTCGTATCCTGAGCCACTGTCGAATCCTCAGGAGCTTCCGTATTTTCCGTAACATCTGTTACGTCGTTATCCTGTGTTTCCCCCTTGCCGCATCCTGTGTTTGAGACAGCAAGTGCCAGTGCAAGGACTAAAACCATTAACCTTTTATTTCGCAATTTCAAGAAATCATCCTCCTACCGTGTATGTCCGTCTTTCACGCTACTTTAATACCGCCGTACTTTCTTATCATAAGTACGTTACATGAGCCTTCTCCGAATAAATCATCCATAGCCTTTTTGTACTGCTCAACGACATCATTTTTAACAAATGCCTGTATGGTTCCTGCAAAGCCGCCGCCATGTACTCTGGCAACGCCCTTATCACCGAGCACAAGCTCGCTTAAACAAAGACCTACAGATACATTCTGATGTTCAACATCATGATTGGTATATACATTCTGAAGATACTTATATGAAGAATCCCCTGAGGACTTGAATAGTCTTAAGAATTCTTCAAAATCATTATCCTTCAATGCTTTAGCTTCAAGCACTGCACGCTCATTCTCCTCTGCAAAATGAAGCGCACGAAGTGCAGCTCTGTCGCCATAAGCTTCTCTAATCTTATTTATCCCTGCAATAAGCTCATTCTTATCCACATCGCGAAGGAACTCCTTACCGAAGCAGGAAGCCGCATTCTTCATCTCAACAGGTACTGCCGCATAATCCGGTGTAAGGTCTGCATGTGAGCCCTTTGTATCAGTTATACATAAGCTGTAGCCTACCTTGCTTAAGTCGAATTCAACTCTGTCTATAACAGGTTCCTCCGGATTTTTAAAATCTATCTGACATAGAGAACCTACCGAGCAAGCCATCTGATCCATAAGTCCGCATGGCTTACCGAAATATACATTTTCCGCATACTGTCCAAGTTTCGCTATCTCAACCGCATCTATCTTCATATCATTATAAATACCGGATAAAATTGTTCCGATTATTGTCTCAAATGCAGCAGACGAAGAAAGTCCGGAACCGCTTAAGACGTCACTTGTTATATAGGCGTCAAAGCCGCCTATATTATAGCCTGCATTCTTTACGCCATAGATTACACCCTTGATGAGCGCTACGGTTGTGCCCTCTTCACTGTCAACTTTTTCTATATTGTCAAGCGGTATGGTAAGCATATCATATCCCTTTGATAACACCCTTACCGTATCGTTGTTTGCATTTCCGACTATCGCTATGGCATCATCATTAATCGAAGCCGCAAGTACATTTCCGTGCTGATGGTCTGTGTGGTTTCCGCCTATCTCACTTCTGCCCGGCGCGCTGTAAATCTCTACGTCGGCATCCATATCACCATCCGCAAATATACGTGCGTACTCAGAAAGCGCCTCCACATATCTTTCTCTTTGATATGAAAGCTTTGATTCATCTACATATATATCCTTGATTTTATCATCTAATTTTCCCTCTTTTATCTCAAGGGAAAGTGCTGAAATCTTATTCATACTTAAAGCCCTTTCTATACCTACTCTACTGTATTATATCCATCAGGATTCATGCTCTGCCACTTCCAGGAAGAAGCGCACATATCATCTATGCCATACTCCGCTTTCCATCCAAGCTCCTTAAGCGCAAGACTTGCATCCGAATAGCATACCGGCACATCGCCTGCTCGTCTTGGCTTTATAACATAAGGTATCTCATGTCCGCACGCTTTACCGAAAGCTTTAACCACATCAAGCACGCTCTGACCGTTTCCGGTACCTAAGTTATATACTTTAACTCCCGGATTTTCTTTAATCTTATTAATTGCTGCCACATGTCCTCTCGCAAGATCAACGACATGTATATAATCTCTGATACAGGTTCCGTCAGGGGTATCATAATCGTCTCCGAATACTCCAAGTACCTCTCTTTTTCCGATTGCAACCTGAGCTACATATGGCACCAGATTATTTGGTATACCCTTAGGGTCTTCACCTATAAGTCCGCTCTGATGTGCACCTATCGGATTAAAGTAACGAAGAAGTATCACATTCCAATCCTTGTCCGCCGTATGAAAATCCGTAAGAATCTGCTCTATCATATGCTTTGTCCAGCCGTAAGGATTAGTACATATCCCCTTCGGACACTCCTCTGTAATAGGTATAAATGCAGGGTCTCCGTAAACCGTGGCAGATGAAGAAAATATTATATTCTTAACCCCATGCTTTCTTAGTGCATCACAGAGAGTAAGTGTTCCGCCTATGTTGTTCTGATAGTATTCAAGCGGCTTCTCAACTGACTCCCCTACAGCCTTAAGACCTGCAAAATGTATAACACAATCAATCTTATTCTCATCCAAAACCTTATTCATGGCAGCTAAGTCACAGATATCCGCCTCATAGAATTTGACCTTCTTGCCGGTAATCTGCTCTACCCTCTCAATAGCCTTAGGACTTGAATTATACAGGTTATCAACGATGACAACCTCATATCCTTCATTTAATAATTCCACGCAGGTATGGCTTCCGATATATCCTGCTCCTCCTGTAACCAAAATTGTCATTTTAACATCCTCCTCTTTCCTTCTATACTCTGTTCATCTTCCTTGCCACCTTGCTCTGATACATAATGTCATCTGCTTTTTGAACAAGCAGGTCAAGGGTGTTGTCTTCATCCGGTTTTCCGATTACATATCCCGTGCTTGCGGTTAAAGTAATCGGAAGATGCTCCCTTTTACTGATATCCTCTAATCTCTTATCAAGTGAGGATAATCTGTTTTTTACATCCTCTTCGGAAATATATTTTTCCAATACAAGGAACTCATCACCACCGAGTCTGAAACAAAGTCCCTCCTCCGAAGCAATAGCCATCGAAAGACTTGCGACGGTTTTTATAGCATAATCGCCAACCTCATGTCCGTAATTATCATTTATAAATTTCAACCTGTCTAAATCTATATAAACAACCGTTATAGCCTCACCGTTATCATGCAGTTTCCTGTAAAAGCTTTCGGCATACTCCGTATATCCGAGTCGGTTATAAAGTCCTGTCATAGAATCATGGTTGTAAAGTGCCGATAGTGCACTGTTTAAGTTTGCAAGTTTACTTCTGAAAAAAAGCTGCTCCATACCGCTTGTAAGGGAATTCATTATAGCAAATAAAAACTGCTGTTCCATAAGATATATGGCATTTTTAATAGCAAAATATCCTATGCATTTTTCCCTGAAATGAAGCGGCAAAAACAGAAAATTCTGTCCCTTTTCCTCTGTATCAAAAAGTGGGAAAAGTCCGTTTACCACACGACTTTCTCCTGCCAGCTTTTCGGCTCTTTCATCACCGTAGGCAAGAGCAAGCATCATATCCTTCGGATATCCGTTAGTCAAAAATTCGGATTCTATATTGGCAACCTTTTTTGCCTTTTCCACATCTGCCTCAACATGATCGAGACCTATAAGATGTCTGTCCACCACCTGATACATAGCATCACATCTGAATGCAGGTATGCTCTCCGGTATACATGCAATCATTTCCTCAATCGTATTGACATGTGCAAGCCTTGAATCAAGGGCGAGCTTACAGCCTTCAAAATATCCCTGTTCTATATTCCAAAGCATATTCCATTTCATCTGAAGCCGAGGATTAACTTCAATATCCGATTCACATCCGCAGCTTTCCCAAAAAATAGGCTTTGCCTTGGTATGTCTGTAGCTCTCAGGCTCTTTGCCATTCCATATATCCAAAAACATATTTATGCATTCATAGCCTGCATCCTCACGGACATAGCTCATGGTAGATATCCTTGGCGTGTAATATCTGGACTTATCCAAATCGTCAAAGCCTGTTATTATAAAATCGGAAGGTGCTGTAAGACCTTTCTTTTCCGCCTCCGCTAAAACACCCACGGCTATATTGTCATTTGCACACACAACCGCATCCGGCATCTTTCCCTTTTTACCATACAACTCTATGAATCCGAAAGCTCCGGTATTATAATCAAAATCATCACTGTAAAACTCGCAGGACTCCTCAGGCAATTCCTTCTCTTTTATATAATCACGAATCGCCCGCTCTCTTTCCTTACTTTCAAAATTATCCTCAGGTCCGAGTATAAACCAAAAGGTTCTGCTTCCATGATGCTCATAAAGATGCTCAACAATTTTTTTCATGGCAGCATAGTTATCAATTCCAACCGAATAAAATCCATCATACCTGTTATTTATAACTATCCCCGGTACACCGGAATTTCGAACCTTTTGCAAGACCTCCTGCCTTACATCATCATCAATGGTATTGTTAAGGTCTATTACTACTCCGTCAAAATCCTTAAAATCAGGAAGATTAAATATATTGTATTCACCCTTATTATATTTTCTGTCACTGCTCCAGTTTGCTGAACTGTTAAATATGTAGAGGCTTATATCCTCGTCTGTTTCCTTTATCCTGGTAAGCATACCTGAAGGCCATGCATAGGTAAAGTATCTCATCCAGCTTTCCATAACAACTGCAACTTTTCTCATTTAATTCTCCTTAAAAATCTCTTATGGTAGAAAGTGCCGATAATGCGTTTCCATCGTAGTCAAACAGTGCCTGATTCGCCCATTCATTTCCTCCCGGTCCCTTCTCACCTGTGAATTCCAGAGCTGCCTCCGTGGCCCAGCCACAGCCCGGTACAGGTATCCAGCCCGGTTCCCAATAAAAGAATCCTAAGCCGCCTTCCACTGCCTTTATACGATTCATTACATCAAGCATAAAGTCAGCCTGTCCCTGTTTTGTCATAGGATAAGTAAGTTTTTCAAGCAATTCTTCCCTTGTAGCCATACCCTTAAGCTCATCTGCCGGTCTACCCTCATAGCTTCTATAGTCCTCCATACTAAATCCCATAGAAACCTCTGCAACAACAATCTTCTTTCCATACCTTTTGGCCATATCCATCATATTAAATGACAGTTCATCCAAAGTACCATGCCAGAAAGGATAATAAGAAAGCCCTATAATATCAAAATCTTCTCCGCGTCTTATAAAATTGTCAAACCATTCCACGTACATTTCATTTAATCCACCATTATCTAAGTGTATCATAATAGGGACCTCTTTATCAATAGCTTTTACCGCTCTGATACCGGCATTTATAAATAATGCAATCTCATCAAAATTCGGCTTTAACCCATAAGGCCATAAAAGACCGTTAGTTATCTCATTTCCGACTTGAACCATAGTAGGCGGCACTCCCTCTTCATGCAGTCTTCTCATGGTATCAAGAGTAAAATCGTATACAGCCTCTTCAAGTTCTTTAACATTTTTCCCTCTCCATGCCTTAGGAATTATCTGCTTACCCGGGTCAGCCCAGAAATCGCTGTAATGAAGGTCTAATAATATTCCCATGTCATGTGCTTTTGCACGCTTTGAAAGCTCTATGGTTTTATCTATATCATTGGTACCTGCTCCGTATGGATTGCCATTTTCATCATACGGGTCATTCCAGAGTCTAAGACGAACATAATTAGTCCCATAGTTCTTAAGGATATCGAGCAGTTCTCCTTCTTTTCCATTGTCAAAATATCTTGCACCACACTGTTCTTCCTCAATAAGTGTGGATACATCCATTCCCTTGATAAAGTTTTCCGTCATTTTCCTCTCCTTATAAATATTCTACCTCGAAGGAACGCGTAAATGTCTGCTTCGCAGTCGCTTGACTTTCGCTCTTCGCTCGTTCATTGCAAGAGCTCCGGCAGTTTTCTCTGCCGAAGCTCCACATCATATACTAGTCAAAATCTGTTATACGGTCATACATAACCTTATAACGAAAACGAATCATTTCATTTTTTTCTAATACATCTTTTTCATTGCCTACATACTGACAACGGATGCAGTAATATTCATCCTTGTCCTTGTCGTAGAACATATCTATGTCCAAATCCCTCAAAAAACAGGACGGACATCTGTAGTTTAATTTGCCTTTTCCACCTTGAGCCATGTTGAAAATACCTCCTTAGCCTTAACCTGTTTTTTAACACCGAGTGTGAACATAGGAGAGAATGCATATCCTTCTCTGATATAGCAGTCCGCCTCCCCGGAATCTGTCTTAAGTGAAACCTTAGTCTCTATAGCCGGTATAACTGCCTCGGCCGTCGTAGCACCGGTCACTTCTGCCTCACGGCACTTGTAAGCATAATCTATGGTCTTTTCTTCCGAGCCGCCCTTAACCTTAAGTGTAATACCCGTCATATCTTCAGGATACTCCGTGGTTCCGTAGCAGGCTACCATATATTCATTTAAGGTTACCTCTGCATCAGGATTGCTCATTTCCAAGATATTTCTTTCTATCTGTATATCTGATGAGCCCTCCTTAAATATAACCTTAGTCTGAAGCTTAACCGTCAAATCATAAAACTCTATATCAACCGGATCAAGAGTAAGAGTTCTTACTCCATTTTCCTCTGAAAAGCTTGCATGGGTTCTGCACTGGCATAGGTCAACCTCTTCTCCGTTATAAGAAAGCTTCGCACTTCTTACGGTACCCTCGCCCGCATAATGCGTAAAATATCCTGCCCTGTACTTTTCCTGAATAAGGAACGGATAAGAAGCATCCTGTACATGCTTTGTTCCTATACCAACTTCCCACTTAAGCTTGGCAGCATAAGGTCTTAAATCAACGATAGCACCGCCCTGATCCATATTTACACAGGCTCTCATATAAGGGTCAACATACCAGAAAAGCTGCTTGTTTGAACCATATAAAATGTCCTTCCAAAGAGCACATTCAGGCTCTTCATAATGCTTGTTTGCACGATAGAAATCAGCGAATTCCGCCATAGTCATATCAACAAGCTCGCCCTTCTTCTTAAGTTCTCCGTAATATGCCATGCCATCCTCATAAGACTTCTTAAGAAGCTCATAAGGCTGCTCCCAGCGTCCCATCTTGTTAAGCCAGCCCGGTCCGACAAACATCATATTATATGAATATCCGTTATTATATTTTTCAAGATGTCTGTACTGGTCAATCAGATTATAAAGATACGGATATTCCCAAGTCTTTGTATCATAAATCATTCCACGAAGTACATTCTGCGGATGAGTGCCAAAGTTTGATCCGTTTCCGTCATAGCATGCAAGCAAATCTCTTGAAAGATGCGGTATTGCAACTATTCCACTGTCTTCTTCTTCATTTGCCGCAGGTGCATGAGTATTCTGCTTGGAAGGTATCCAAGGTGCCCAAGGACCTCCATCGAACAAGGTATACCAGGAATTGTTGCAGGTATGATATGCCTTCGGGCCCTCCTCCCAACAGGTAGCCACAGCACATTTTACCATCGGATACTTTTCCTTTATATAATTTGTAAGGTCTGCATCCATATAGTAAGAACCGGTTGATTCAGGATAAAATCCAAAGCGCTCGTAGAACTTACCAAACACATCATCAACTATCTGCTTTTTGTCTTCCATATCAAACATCCAGATACAGAAATCCTTGGTCTTATATTTCTCACGGAATTCCTTACAAGGAAGTCCGAGCAAAGATAATGCTATCTCATCGCCATACTTCTCATGGTGATCCTTTGCAAGCTCACATGCCTCGTCATTGAAAAGTGATGCATAGGTCATCTGTATAGTTGTCTTAAGACCGTTTTTATGTGCAGTTTCCTGCTGAAATTTGAATATATCAAGAGACTCCGTAAGAAGAGCCTTTCTTCCAATATCCTCCGCCTTGCCATGTCCTGTTACCTTTTCCGCATACTCCGGAACCATTTCGGGACGGTGGATAATATTAACTGCAAATGTTTTTTTCATTTTATAAATCTCCTATAAGTTTCGCCTCACATAAGTTCGGCTGCAATTTATCTGCTAACCCTTTACGGAACCGCCTGTTACACCCTCTACATAATACTTCTGCATGATAATGAAGAGTATTGATATAGGTATCGAAACCAGAAGTCCTCCTGCACAGAATACTGAGAAGTACTGGTTTACAAGTGAACGGTTGAGCATATTATAAAGACCGATAGCTACTGTCCAATCGCTGGATATACCTGAGTTAAGCATCAGCTTTGCAAGCACGAAGTCGCCCCAAGGTATAAGGAATGAGCTTATTATCTGGTATACTATAATCGGCTTACAAAGAGGTATTACAACCTTTAAGAATATTGTAAATTCTGAAGCGCCTTCAACCTTGGCAGCCTCTCTTAAAGACGCCGGAATGGTATCCATAAAGCCCTTTACAATCAGATATCCAAGTCCCGAACCGGCCGAATAAACTATAATCATACCGAGGTGGCTGTTGGTAAGTCCAATGGACTTCATTACGAAGTATACAGCTATCATTGATAGTACACCCGGGAACATATTCAAGATAAGCGAAAAAGTCATTATCTTCTTTCTGCCCTTAAATCTCATACAACTGAATGCGTAGCTTACCATAAGCACGAATATTGTTGATATAATACAGGTAAATATTGCTATGATAAGAGTATTCTTAAACCAGGTGGTGTACTGAACAACCGAATCAGGTTCTAAAAATATCTTCTTAAAATTAACCAACGACCATGAGCTCGGGAAGAAATGAGCCTTATTAATTCCGGGATATCCCGAAAATGCAGTTACAACCAGCCAGAGTATCGGAATAAGCCATATAACAACCAATATCGCTAAAAATATGTGTGATATAATTGAACCGAAAATCTTTTTTGCTTTTGCCATTATTGATATTCCTCCTCTCTGTCTCCTGCGATAAGTTTTGAGAACGATATAATTGTAAATACCGCACAGATTATAAATACTATGATACCTATAACTGAAGCCATCTTGTAGTTATAATACTCATTTGTCAATCTAAACAGCCATGTTACAAGAAGGTCAACTTCTTTTGCATTTGCATTGGCAAGTGCCTGGTCAGGAGTGATATAAACATCCTGAGTCAAAAGATATATAACATTGAAGTTATTAATATTCTTTACAAAGTCTGTGATAAGTGCCGGTCCCTGTATAAAGAGGACATATGGCATAGTTATCTTCCAGAATATCTTCCATTTGCTCGCACCGTCGATTCTTGCGCTTTCAAGCTGGTCGGTAGGTATATTCATAAGAACGCCGGTCGCAATCAACATCTGATAAGGAATACCAACCCAGATATTGATAATTACAATCATGAACTTAGCCCAATGCGGATTCGTAAGAAATGGTATGTAGTTAAGATGTGCGCTTACAAGTCCGATTGATTTAAGCCAGTCTGTAAGTCCGATATTGGAGCAAATTGTATTAACTATACCCTGATCTCCAAAGAAATTTCTTACCAAAAGAAGTGTTACAAACTGCGGTACTGCTATAGCTACTATGAATAAGCTTCTCCACATCTTAGGAAGCTTGGTAGTTTTCTTATTAATAAGCATAGCAAGAAGTATACCGCCTATAAACGTCGTAAGCGTTGCAAGAACTGCCCATGTAAGAGTCCAACCGAGTATCTTCTTAAATGCATATCCAAAATAGTTTCCCATACCTTCCGTGAAGAGCTTCTTAAAGTTTGAAAAACCAACCCAGTCAAGAAGCATATTAGGAGGCATATGGTTTTGGTCATAATTCGTAAATGCTATCGCTATAAGAACAAATATAGGAATAACATTCATTAGTATTATGCCGAGTGTCGGAAGACTTAAAAGTGTTATATGAAATTTATTTCCAAAAATTGACTTAACATTTTCTTTATTAGTATCGATGTGCTGTCCTAATTCCTTTTGCTTCTGAAGTTCATAGCAAGCCTTGATATTGTATATGTAAAAAAGGATAAAGCATGCTATGATAAATAATGCAATAATCGAATTAAGCAATATAAGAAATGAATTATCATAATCATTAACTGTCTGCTGCATGGTAACAGGTTCAAAGACCGCTTCCCTTTGAACTGTTCCTAAGGTGCCAAACTTAGCAAGATTAGGAGCCGCATAAAATATACACATAATTATAAAAGCTATTTCAATAAGTGTAACGAATATTCCCTTTAGCCACTGCCCCTTAAATGTGTAACCTGCACCCATGAACAGAAGTGAGCATTTTACTCCGGCATCACCTTTTGCTACGGCTTTGCCAAAATCCGCAAAATATCTGCCTATTGCTTTACCACAATTCGCGAAGAATCCGGCTATAGCCTTTAACGGATTTTTCTTTTCTCCTTTCATGACATCTCCTCTTTTCTTAATTTTTTTAAAATAATAGCCTCAGACGCCATCCGGCGGATGATGTATGAGGCTATTATTGATAAGGTTTTTTTGTGTTTTTATTTACTTTCGTGAATCATTTAAATCTTTTAAGTTACATTTTGTCTGACTTACTGTACAGGAGCAGTTATACCTTCAACTGCATTGTCAAGTAATGTCTGAAGGTCTGTGCCATCAGGATTTCCTGAGATAAGTGTAAGTCCAAGAGTATTTGCAGGCTCCCAGTAGTTGCCGCCAACTCTCTGTGGTACTGCATAATCTGCCTGCTTAGCAAGTGCTGCGATTGCAGGATTTGACTGAACATCAGATGAAGCTGCTGCCTTTGCATTTGCAGGGCCAAGGCTTCTTGCATTAAATCTTGCTACCTGATTTTCTTCATTTGTTAAGTACTCAGCAAGAATCATTGACCAACCAATGTTCTTTGAATGTGAATTAACACCGATTAACTTGTAACCTGAGAATGAAGCCATCTGTACCTGCTTGCCTGCTACTGTATAAGTAGGAAGCTTAGTTGCTGCATAGTTATCGCCCCATGCACCCTTGATAGTATCTGCATTCCATGTACCGCTTACTGCAGCTGCAATTTTACCCTCAGTAATACCTGTTACGATATCAGCATCACCTGCATTAACAAATGCGCTTGACTTACCTATATCAATTATTGCCTGAGCTACATCAGTTGCTCCGTCTGCATTCCAAGTACATGAATTTGTTACACCGTCATCATTAAGTGTTACATCATAACCTGCACCCTTGAAGAATGAGTAGTTGTACCAAGCACCTGATACTTCCATTGCAACCTGCTTGCCTGCTGCTTCTGCAACCTCAAGCATCTTATCAAGTGTCTCAACATCTGAATCAGAGAATACTGATTTGTCATAGTATAAGAAGTAACCATTATCTGCTGTCATCGGATATGCATAAAGCTTTCCGTTCATTGAAGCAGCTTCAACTGCACCTGATAAGCTCTCGCTCTTTACATCATATGTATAAGTGCTTACAACTTCCTGAAGTGCACCGGCATTTACAAGTTCGTTCATCTGGTCATCTGCAAACGTAAACACATCTGCAGCTGCCTCAATATCTGTTAATACTGTATCCTTTGCATCTGCCTCTGAGCATGCACCAAGCTGAATGTCAAAAGTAACATCCGGATATTGTTTTACAAAACTATCAATAAGTCCCTGAGTGAAATCCTGATCTTCCTCTGAAGCCCATACTGTAAGTGATACAGTACCATCTGTTGCAGCAATAAGATTATCAACTGCTGCCTGATCTGCGCCACCGCTTGATGAAGCGCTGTCTGCTGCTGTAGTATTATCTTTTTTGTCACTGCCACAGCCTGCCAAACATCCTGCTACCAAGCTTGTCGCCATAGCTAAAGCTAAAAACTTTTTCTTCATTTTTTTACCTCCCTGGGATAATCTCATCCCTGATTTATTTTTTCTTAGTTTCGAATCCGATGCGCAACAAGTATGCGCAACCGGTTGTTCATATTGTGAGAATAACATATATTGTCTTGAATGTCAACCCACTTTTTTAAATTTACAGGAAAGTTTTCCTGCAAATCAAAAACCTTATTGCGTAGAGCTTTTAAGTAAAACCTCATATCCAAGCAATATTCTTTCCTCTACGTTTTTTCCTTCTATCATATCAAAAAGCGTTTTTCCTGCAACCGAACCAAGCTCTTTCGGATCATAGCTTAAGGTTGTGATTGCCGGTTGGTTATTCTCAAGCACTGCACTGTTATAAAGAGATGCAACCTTTATATCATTGGGAACATCAATATTTTCCCTCTTAAGCTTAGCAAGTGCGCTTACACATATGCCGTCGTCCATACATACTATACATTCTGCTTTATTTCTTATGGCATCATCAACTGCTCTTTCCACATTCCTCGGATCATCATTTTCAAGATAAATAAGCTTTTCATCAGGTTTTACCCCCTGCTCGTTAAGCCCCTGAAGAAATCCGTCAAGTCTTGTACGATTTACAACATAATTTGAATCTCCGCCTATTATTGCTATTTTCCGTACTCCCTTCATAACAAGTATAGAGGCAAGCTCTTTACAGGCTTTAACATGGTCATTATCTATCTGTATAACATTTTTTATATCCGTACTTCCAATTACCACAAACGGTATTTTACTTTCTTTAAGAAACGAGGCAACCGGATCATTTACCAAAGTTCTGCCAAGTATGGCACCATCAACTTTTTTATTAGTTATTATCCGCTCAAGCTGCTTAATATTATCTTCATATACCAAAGATATCAATATATCATAATTGAAACTGCTTGCGGTCTCCACAACACCCATCATGCATCTCTGGAAGAACGGAAGCTCCTCAGTGGCAGAGTTCGCAGGTACAATCCAGCATATATTATAGGTTCTTGATTGCGCAAGTCCCTTAGCCATAGGGTTAGGCACATAATTATTTTCTTCGATATAATCCAATACTTTCTTCCTTGTGTCACTTCCTATCCTTCCCTTTCCGGAGATAGCACGCGATACAGTAGTTTTGGATATATTAAGCGCCTCGGCTATATCTGTTATGGTGAGGTTATTATTATCATTTACCATTTTTATTATACCTCTTTACAATTAAAAAAACATATGTTATACTTTGCGCAACCGATTGTTCAATAAATCAAATTCAGACTAACACTTGTTGCGCAAACTGTCAAGAGAAAAAATAAATAAGCATATTGTTTTATTCTATAGATCGGATAAATGATATACATGTAAGCGACGGAGGTATTGTATGAAAATTGATAATTTTTTATATGGAGCGGCCTATTATGAAGAATATATGCCGTATGAACGTACAGAGACAGATTTTAAACTTATGAAAGAAGCAGGAATGAACGTAATCCGAATAGCAGAATCCACATGGAGCACATGGGAGCCAAGTGATGGAGTATTTGATTTTTCTCACCTTAAACATATGCTTGAATGTGCCGAAAAGTATGATTTAAAGGTTATAATAGGTACCCCTACCTACGCTATACCTTCATGGCTTGCAAAGAAATATCCTGATATCATGGCTTACGGAAAAAACGGACATGAACTTTACGGACACAGACAGTTATTCGATATAACCAATCCTGATTATCTAAGATATGCTGAAAGAATTATAAGAAAGCTTATGGAAGTCGTTAAGGACAGTCCTCAGGTTATCGGATATCAGCTTGACAACGAAACCCGCTCTGCCGGTGCAGCATCAGAGGCAACACAGAAGCTCTTTGTTAAAAAGCTTATGGAGAAATATCCTGACATAGAAGAATTCAACCGTGAATTCGGTCTTGATTATTGGAGCAACCGTATATCCTCATGGGAAGATTTTCCTGATATACGCGGAACCATAAACGGCAGCCTGTCTGCAGCATATAAGAGGTTCTTACGTGACTGCATAACGAATTTCCTTACATGGCAGGCAGGCATATTACGTGAATACATGCGTGAAGGACAATTCATAACTCACAATTTTGATTATTCATGGTGTGGTTATTCCGTAGGAATTCAGCCTGAAGTTAATCAGTATGATGCCGCAAAATGTATGGATATTGCCGGGTGCGATATATATCATCGCATGCAGGACTATCTTGATGGTTCAACCATAACATTTGGCGGAGCCGTCGCTCGTTCATTAAAGAAGGACAATTATCTTGTACTTGAGACAGAAGCACAGGGAAATGTCGAATGGCTCGCATATCCGGGCCAGCTTCGTCTTTCAGCCTACAGCCATATAGCTAACGGTGCAAGCAGCATTATGTACTGGAACTGGCATTCCATTCATAATGCAATTGAGTCCTACTGGAAAGGAGTATTAAGCCATGACCTTACCCCTCATGCAACCTACGAAGAAATTAAAAATTTCCGTCATGAACTTATGCCGCTTGAAGATAAGCTTAAGAATTTGAAGAAAAAACCATCTGTAGGAATTCTCGTTGATAATGCAAGTCTTACAGGACTTGATGAATTTCCTATAAGTGAAGAGCTTAATTATAATGCTATATTAAGATGGTTTGCGGATAGCTGCCATGAGATGAATATCGAATATGATTTGTTGTACAAGGAAGATTTACTGTGCAAAAATGATGATTTGGAATCGAGTGACGCTTCAGACATAGATAACGGTTCAGGTTCAGATGATAGTTCCGCGGGCAATAGATATCTGAGCAAATATAAGCTCTTGATTGTTCCTGCACTTTACTCAGCTTCGGATGATGTACTTCTTCGAATAAAGGATTACGTAAGATGCGGCGGTCATCTCCTGCTTGGCTTTAAGAGTGCATTTTCCGATGACGAATTAAAGATTTATCACGATGCACAGCCACACCTACTGACAGACTGTATCGGTGCAACATATGATATGTTCACTGTTCCTAAGAATGTTAATATTAAATTCACTTTAGACAAATTCAATACAGGAAATATATATCCGGCTAAAGAATGGATTGAGCTTGTAACTCCAACAACCGCTGATGTCTGGGCATACTACAATCATCAGTTTTGGGGTAATTATGCGGCGATTACCCACAACTCATACGGCGAGGGCACAGCCACATACATAGGATGTTATACCACGAAAGAAGCTCTAACAGCTGTTCTCACTAAAATTTGTCCTATAGCAGATATTCCTATGAGCAGTCTGTGCCTGCCTATAATTAAAAAGACCGGAATTAATGAGACAGGTAAATGCATAACCTTTTACTTTAACTACTCTTCTGATGTTCAATCCTTTACATATGACGGCACAGACGGTACTGAACTTCTAAGCGACACGACGTTAACATCAGGCTGCAATATCACGCTGAAGCCTTGGGACTTGATTATAGCCGAGACGGATGTTTAAGCATTAAGGATGAGGCGGATATGCTCTTGGACAGCGTAATCTATATAATATATGCCATATGTCGCAAGGCTTCGGAGTTATAAGGGTTTGCCAAGAACGCGCTCTCGCTCGGATAAAAACGTAAAGGATACTAAAATCAAGCTGAGAGGAACACATAATTACTGTTCGTAAAATATGTTCCTCTCAGCTTTCTTTAAGTACCTACGTTTTTATACGGTTCTTTTGCAAACCCATAACTCCTATGCCGTTTGACATACGGCATATAAATATTACTCTTATTAAGTCCAAGAGCTATATCTGCCTCACAAGTATATATCAGTTTTATCACATCAGAGACACTATTCATGTAATAATCCCGGTCTTTCTGAACATTCTAAACAGAATGGCAAAACATTAGTGTTATACTTTTGCAAGCATTTCCTTAAGTTTTCGGTTTTCATCTTCAAGCTGCTTAACCTTGTTTCGCTCTCTCGTAAGCGCCTGCTTTTCCTCCTCAAGTTCTCTTCTTGCCTCGGCAGTATTACGCCGTTCAGCCTGAATATCCATTTTCTCCATGTTCTCAAACAAATATCCCATCTTCTCAGTCCTCACATTCCTAAGAATTTCCTGCGCCTCATCAGGCGGTACATTGAGTTTCATATATAGATTCCATGTTATCTTTAGAAAGATATCGAATATAGCTTTGTTAGTGTTATTCATTATAGCCGCTATTCTCTCGGAATTTGTATGTATAAATTCATTCAAATCCTCAGCAGTCTGTATCTTGTTAAGCATCATAAATACA
>JAFTFE010000012.1 GCA_017449765.1 Lachnospiraceae bacterium
CATCTTTATTTTCTTCAAAATGTCCGAATACTTCTTCTTTCGTAAGGTTATATCGGGATATAGTATTTTGTCTTTCCTTCGAAGGTCTGGTACATATCCATATGGAACGAACCTTCTTAAGCTTCTCATAGTGACAGTAGGTAAATATCGTATCATACTGCGAGGAAATCATTCGGCTTGCATAATATATGCCTCTTTTTATGATAGGATATCCCGGATAAAAATCATTTTGTGCTTCGACATTTATAATCATGTCAGCACAATTATCCGTTTCAGGTATGATTGCCTTGAATTTAATGTCAAATCTGACAACACCTTCTTTTATGGATGTGTCTTCATCGTTTGTGCCTTCGATAAATTCGGGCACTTCATCTCTGTGAATAGTTTCTTTGGATACTTCAGGTTCACCTTCTATAAATTTTTCGGCAATTTCAAAAACGCTGTAATCGGAGTAATCTTTTGTAGAGTATTTGATAATCCAGGCAAGGATTATCTTGTTTGCAAGTACCTGTTTACAGGCTTTGTCATAGGAAGCCATGATACCTGCAGTATCAATGTGTTTTGCTAAGCTGTTTTGTACCTTCAAGCTTTCTTCCTCCTTATTTTACAATATAGTTTTTTTTCGTGCAACTTAAAATATACTTCTTTTTAAGCACCTCCCTTTGTTATAAATTTTTACTAATTGATAATAAGCAGGAAAATCTTAAGTGAATTAAGAATATTCAGAAATAAGAATTATCTGCTTGAGATTAAATATAAGATAACAAGTATTAAATGTCAATACGATTTTTTATTATTTATAACGGTAAAGAGACACAGCCGGAAAAAACCGAATTGCCACTTTTATCATCTTATAAACACAAGACAGATGATGTAAATCGGAAGAAATAGAACAACTGAAAAAGCTTCTTGGAAGGAAGTAAGATTAAAAAAATGAGCAAATTTTAAAAAGTGTGTATACGTAGCAATTATATGGACAAAATTAAAATGATATATATGGACATTTTGCTGCGTCCATGTTACAATCGGAATGTGATTTGAAAGGAGGATGGAGATGATTATTGGTTCTGAGAGTGAAACTATAGAGTTTAAACTAACTACAGGTGAAAAGAACGAAGCAATGGAAGCTATTGCGGCAATATTAAATAAGCATTGCAGGGGAACGCTTTATTTTGGAGTTGATGATACCGGTTTTGTAAGAGGTCAGCAGATAAGCGATTCAACTAAAAAAGATATATCTAGGAAAATAAGTGACTCTATTGAACCTAGGATTACACCGAGTATAGAAGTTCTTACAATTGAAGAACGGACAATAATTAAGGTGACGTTTTCCGGACATAACAGACCTTATGCAGTTAATGGTAAATATCTTGTTCGAACAGGGACAGAAAATAGGCGAATGTCACCGGATGAGTTGAAACGTTTGGTAAAGAATGATGATTATTCTTCAAAGTGGGAAGAAGAACTGACAGATAAAACAATAGATGATCTTGATGATGAGGCACTTAAGGACTTTTATCAGTCAGCAAAAGATAGCGGTCGTCTGTCTATGAAAGAATACAATAAAGATAAGCTTTTGACTATTATAGATGTTATAAAAGATGGATATGTAAAAAATGGTGGCTATGCGCTTTTTGGCAAAAATGCAAAAGTTGGTTTAAAACTTGCCTCTTATGCTACGAATAACAAAGTGACATTTACAGATTTAAAGTTGTTAGAAGGGAATATTTACAATCTTGTAGGAGATGCTTTGGATTATGTGTTAAATAGGATTAACTGGAGAAGCGAAATAGGCTCCAGAAAACGTAAAGAAATTCCTGAAATTCCTGAAAGAGCACTTAGAGAAATTATAGTAAATGCTTTTGCACATGCAGATTATGAGACAATTCCTGAAATAGAAATTGGCATTCATCCGGGGAAGATAGAAATATACAATCCGGGGTCATTTCCGGATGATCTAACACCACTTGATTTTATATCGCGAAATCTTCCATCGTATAAAAGAAATCCACTTATTTTGGATGTCTTGTTTAGAAGTAGAGATGTGGAAAAATCCGGAACAGGATTTCAAAGAGTGAATGATTATTGCAAACAACAAAATGTAACTTGGGATTTTAGGAAAGAGGCTTATGGATTCTTTTTTGAATTTATCAGGACAAATGTCCTAATAAATGTCCAGATAAATGCCGAGTTAACAGAAACAGAGCAGGTAATCTTTAATTTAATTCAAAACAATGAGGGAATCACAAAAGCAGAAATGGCTGTGCGAATTGGTAAGTCTGAAAAGACTGTTCAGAGGATTATATCTTCCCTCATAAAAAAATGTGTTGTGGAACGTGAAGGATCCAATAAATCAGGGAAATGGAAGGTGAGAAAAGAGTAATTAGTATGAGCATATTTGAATTTGATGAGGAATTATATAAAAAATCCATTCGTGAAGAAGGCTTTGAAGACGGATACAATGCCGGAGTTGAAGAAAGTAAAAAGGCAATTGCCAAAAAATATGAAACAATTGTGAGTATGCAGACCGAACTCGAAAATCAAAGGGCAGAAATAGAACAACTGAAAAAGCTTCTTGGTAGGAAGTAAGATTTTAAAAAGTGTGCCAGATTGGCGCCGATTGTTTTTGTTTACTTTATCACCCATTTGGTTTATAATATTACTTTAGGTGTAATAAAGATAAATTATCACAGAAACACAAGACAGATTGGAGGAATTTCTTTGAGTAAGAAACAGATTATGCTTGGTAATCAGGCTATTGCACGTGGTGCATATGAAGCGGGGGTCACTGTTTCTTCCGCATACCCGGGAACACCAAGTACAGAGATTAGTGAAAATATCGCAAAGTATGATGAGGTCTATGCCGAATGGGCACCAAATGAAAAGGTTGCGATGGAGGTTGTTATCGGTGCTTCCATGGCGGGTGCACGTTCCCTTTGCTCTATGAAGATGGTTGGAGTAAATGTTGCTGCCGATCCGTTATACTCATGTTCTTATATAGGAGTTAAGGGAGGAATTGTACTTGTTGCGGC
>JAFTFE010000111.1 GCA_017449765.1 Lachnospiraceae bacterium
AGATGGTTTTAATCCCTGTATTTTTTCTTCTTCCGATTGTACAAGATTTTCGACATCGGAAACGGAAAGACCCGTTTTCCTGAAGCTTTCGGTTTTATACCAGGCCTCACGCTCCTCTTTGCTGAACAGGTTCGGATGAGACTGTGATTTTCTTTTGCAGGGCGCATTTTTGCTTCCGCAAAAAACAGGCTTTCCGCACTTCGCCGTCTAACCGCGGCTCATCCCTTCGCTAGTAGCTTCGGGACTGCTTCGCAGGTGCTACAATCCTTTGTGCGTTTCGCGTAGTTATCTAACTTTTTTAAATCTCATAAATGTTTTCTGTGGTGTCCACACTCACCACAGAAGTTGTCAAAGAACAAAAAGGTTGTGCAGAAAAATAAAATCATATTCATAAATAATTACTTATGAATTTCAGGAAAATAGATTCCAGAAATAACAACATCCTGATATTTATCTCCTTTATACACATCAAGGATTTCCAAGTTTATCAAATCATTTTTGCAAGGCATTATTTTTTGGGGAAGATGAATGACTTGATAATTTGCGGAATCCTCCAATTCATAATCAAATGAAACTTCAGAATAAGTTATCTTTATTTTTTTCGCTCTGCAATTATCCTTAAATAAGGATTCTTTTTCTGCACAAACAAAGCCATTTACTATAATAAGATCCTGAACCGGTTCAAAATCATTTCTTTGTGTTTCGCAAGCAAATGTAATAATTTTCTTTTTTTCAATTTCAGAAACAGCCCACGGAAGCGAAAAAAGTCCGAAGGCCTCTGGAAGATATTTCTGCATTCCATTTTTACTTTCTTCCTGCACAAATGAAGAAGCTTCTTTAACACTAACCCGCCATAATACAGGAATCACACTAAAATTATACTTTTTTGAATCAAAATAAGTATAAGGAATAACCCAGTTTCGATATTTTGTTTTAGTTGGTTTCAAAAGTGTTAGAAATTCCACTGAATCAATTTTACAATCTAATATCAAATAATTTTTTGATTTTTCATCTTTTTCATTTATAGTTAATTTTTTTATCCCTTTAAAATCTGTATAAAAGCTCTTAACATCTTCAATTTCGGAATTTATAGAATCTTTTCCTCTTGTAGACCTGTCAAAGACTGTATGATTGTCATAAAAAACAACACTCCCTGGCTCATCGGCGTCAAAATACCTTTTTCCAAAATCCAAGGCAGATGAAAAGTATACTGAAAAAATAAATAAAACTACTACAAACTTCTTTTTCATATTATCCAAATCCTTAATTGTAAATTTTCTAACAATTGATTTTATTAGTTTCCACAAAAAGTATTTATAATATCCTCTTCAGACATATAATAAAACTCATTATCAATTTTTAAGCTGTTAGAATTATTAAGATATAACAATTTACTGCACACAGAAACTACTAATGTATATTCAATATCAGAATTGAAATTCGTTTCATCAGATTTTCTAACAATATCCATAAAAATATCATTTGCTTTCTCTGTTTGACCTGCATAATAAAGACATACTGCATAAGCAGCTGTATGAAATGAAATTCTATTCTGATATAAAACATATCTTTCGTATATAGAAATACATCTATTTAGAAACACTTCCTTTGGAATTATTTCTTCAAAATAAAGTGTTCTTAATATATAACATTGCTGTGAATACCCACTATTCCAATTAGTTATATCAACCTTTTCTTCTAAACAAAAAGACTTTAAAAGACTTTCAATTTTTGCATTTTCAGCCCATCCATAATTTTGATAATTTATTGACTCTTCAACTTTCCAGAGCTTTTTTATTCTGTCTTCTTGTTTCGAGCATGAAGACAGAATACTAATAAATAATAAAAATACAAAAAAATATTTTATTGTTCTCATTTTATCTTAATCCTTTCCTTGGAATAATTAATGAATCGTTTATTAACACCGTAATCAACATCTATTCTGACTTTAAATTGAAAGTAAAGCACAATTGATTTTGCATTAGAAAAATCATAATCAAAGTTAGCATCTCCAATAGGTATAAAAGGAGCTCCTTCTGATATAAAACTATAATTTGGATATTGAAAATATTGTTTTTCTACTGTTTTATCGTCAACAGCCAAGGTCACCTCTCCCAAAAATTCATACTTGTCAACTAAATTTTGAGCAACAAGAAAACCGCTCGCAAAAATTGAAATTCTTGAATTCGTCATTGTTATCGAACCTGTAAAAGTAGCCCCTCCTAGAATTCCTATTCCTTCTACTGGAACATAACTATTCTTGCTAAAGTTAAATGTTTTTGTTGTTTTAAATGATTTTACTGATTGTTGCTTGGTCTCTTCGGTAATTACTCGATTTTGTTTATTAATTACTTCGCCTTGTATAATATCCCCGTCTTTGCAACCCCATCTTACCAAAGTATTAATTATTAATTTATGATCTTCTATTCTTTTACAAATAAAGCATTGTTCACTGTATGCATGATTATATGCAATACCGGTCGATGGGTTTGCTGAAGAATGAACGAGACCTCTTCCAGCGGATAAAGCTTTTTCTGTATACCCATTATGATTTACCTTTCGTCCATCTAAAGTTTTTGCATTTATAATTACTAAGCATTCACCAGGTGCAACTGAACTTGTTGTCTTAAATCTAAATTGTACATTGCCCGGTGCAATGGTATCATTGTATGTGTTTTTGTGTGCAGCTCCTGTGCTTGTTGTATTTGGATAATTTGCAACAGTTTGGATTTCTTTGATTTCTAGTTTTTCACCAGTTGTTAGATTAGACATAAGTAAAGTATCTAAATATTCATTAATAGGATTATTTCTATCAAAAGATGGACTATAACTTTTAGAATCTCGAAAATATTTCATTACAATATTATTTTTAGGTAAGCTTGTTCCATATATGGAGAAAATAGGTAATGCTTCATTTGTTTTCTCCCAAATATTTTTTTGTGATGAAAAATTGTATCCTGCTATATTTAATATATTTTCAGTTTCAGGACTAGTCCCATTTGAATTAATTGGCATTCCTATATATTTTGCTAAAAAGCCAGCTCTACTCCCTATTCCAGGATATTGATGAAGAATTTTTTCTCCATTTTCATAAATAACAAGTACATCGTTTCCGTATCTATATTCTATTGATTCTACATGCTCTAATGAGTTTAATCTAACAATCCATCCAGTAAAAGTATTAATATCTATATTATTATTTGCAGATATATTTACTTTTTCATTTGCATCCTTTTCAAACTTAGAGCTATTCAGGTGGTACAGCTCTGCGATTTGCTGGCTGAGCAAAAACAGCTCGTTTATTCCTTCGTCATCTATTCTGCTAAGACTGTCGAGGCTCCGCACGGCTTCCACGGATTCAATGAAATCGTCTGACCTGCTGAGAAGTGCGAGGGCTTC
>JAFTFE010000112.1 GCA_017449765.1 Lachnospiraceae bacterium
TGGAATCGGCATTCAGACAGCAGATACTTACAACTATTTCTCCCTGCCTGAATACGATATGGTATATCCGGTATATCTGCTTGTATATGCACTTATTCTCCCACCGGTCATAAGTGCTATCGTAAATGTACTTGTTATAAATAAAAAGCTCTCTCAGACCGCTTTATCACTTATCAAAAATGAACAAAAGGCCGGCAGCTACAAACAGGTTAATATCAAGGGCAAGAGCTTTCCGCACATTTTCAGAACAAGACAGATGATAAGAGAGGCCCGCTCGGCGGCAACGGTTGTACTCGGTATGCTCATTTCTCTTTTAGTCGTTACTCTCGGACTTGACTGCTATGTGATGTGTAATGCGGTAAAGCGTGACAATGTAGCTGATACTAAGTACGAATATATGTATTATTATAAATATCCTGACAAGGAGGTGCCTGATGGCGGAGAAGCCGCTTACATAGAATCCTTAAGCACAGATTGTATGGGATATACGCTTGATGTAACCGTAATAGGTATAGATGACGACAACCGTTTCTTCGATGCCAAGCCAAAGAAGGGTAAAAACAAAATTGTTATTAATAATTCTTTGGTCGAGCGTTATGGATATAAAGCAGGCGACAAGGTTATATTTACCGACCTGACCGCTGATACAGATTATGCCTTCACCGTAACAGACTCCGTAGAATACGCTCCGGGCTTTACGATATTCATGGATATCGACAGTATGCGTGAGCTTTTTGATGTAGATGAGGATTATTTCAATGTAGTCTACTCCGACAAAGAGCTTGATATTGAGAACGGAAGGCTCTACTCCATCACAACCAAGAGTGATATCGAGAAAAGTTCCGGTGTATTTATCGACCAGATGAGCGGCCTTGTATATACCCTGATTATCGCCGGAAGCATTATATTCTGTGTGGTTATGTATCTTATGATGAATGTCATGATTGACCGTTCCTCATACGGCATTTCCCTCATAAAGATATTCGGCTACAGACCAAAAGAAATTCGCCAGCTTTACCTAAACGGCAACTTTGCTATCGTGGCAATAGGTGCTCTCATCTGTATACCAGCGGCAAAATTTATCATGAATAAAGTCTATCCTTTGTTCGTACCAAATGTTGCCTGCTCCATGAAGCTTAACTTTACGTGGTACATTTACTTAGTTATGTACATCGGAATACTCATCATCTACTTCATAGTAAATGCACTGCTTACAAGGAAGATAAATAAGATAACTCCGGCTGAAGTCCTAAAGAACAGAGAGTAAGGATAAATACATGTTTATATGAGTAGTGGTCGGTTAGAGGGCATGGTATACTTTGATTACTGATAATGCAAGGTATTATATGAAGTCTTCCGCTGACTCGTTCTCACTCCGTGTTTGACGTCGGCCTACTAACCTCATAAATCTTTCAGAAACAGAAATATGGAGCAAACTTTTTACATGAATGTAAAGCTTGCTCCATATTTCTGTTTCTTTTGCTTTATTCGCTAAGTAGACACGTCAAACAAGGGTCAGCTTGAAGACTCATATAATACCTTGCATTTTATCTACAATCAAAGCATACCGCCCTATAACCGACACGCTGCGTGTATGTACAAAATGGAAGTTGTCAATCAAGCATCCTCTCAAAAACAATGATCGATTCCTCGTGTTCGCCTATCATCTCTACCGATATCTTCTTTACTGTAGTTTTGGAAGCTATCATCAATATTTTTGACATATTCGTACGCATTATTTAACTCTTGCTCACTATTAAGCTTACCAACAGTCATATGAGGAATGTAAGGCAATCCAAGATAATAGTCTTTAAAGTGATTTGAATACAGTTCATCATGAATAGCCTCAATTATGTCTTTCCCCTTTTCTATGTCCAGAAAGAGATAATTATCATCTGTTTTGCTAAATCCACGTAATACCAATTCAAACGGACTTATGTCTTTTAAACTGATGTTAGCTTTTCTTCTACTTCATCATTCGTCATATCGGATTCAAAAGGAAATACAAGTGTGATATGAGGACGTAACAAATTAGCTAAAGGATCATATCGGTGCCTAATTTCGTTTATGATTTCTATATTATTGAATTGTGGAAATATCATTATCGTTCGTAACATTTTTATCCCTACTCCAAACTGATATTTATCTATGAATATACATGCGTGTCATTTCAGGCTCATCATCCCCCTGAACCATACATAGAAATTCCCATCCGTAACGCTCATAAAATCCTGTATGATCAGTAACCAAATACACCGGTGTAATTCCTTTAGAGCGAAGGTCTTCCACTGTCATATTCAAAAGTTTCCCGGCAATCCCTTGTTTTCGATATGCTTCTTCCGTGTAAACAGCACAAACATTTGGCAATAGATCCTTCCTGTCATGAAAGTCATTTTCAATTACACCCAGCCCACCAACAATTTGATTGTTATCCATGCAGATATACCAGCCATATTCCGTCTCATTATTCAAGTAATTCTCTATGCATTCAAGATATGCTTCTTGAGGCACTCCCCATTTGTTATGAAACCATTTAGCTGCTTCCGTTTTCAATTCCGGCATTTCTCGTAGATTTATATATCTATACATTTGATTTCCTCCATAAACATCAATTTACATAACTGTTAATATACTATCTTACACATTTTTATTTGTCAAACAATATGAATTACAAAGATAATATAGAATACATTAAGAAAAAATCAAAGATAAATGCGATATATAATTAGATACTCCGCTCATTTTTCACAAATATACAGACTTAATCAGTGATTTGCCAAATTTAGTCCGTATATTTTTTTAAATTTTACAGACTAATTCAGAATTTCATCCGATTTAGTCTGTATTATTTCCCCAAAAATACAGACTAAATCAACACATTACTCATTTTAGTCTGTACTTTTTCAAAAAACCTACGGACTAAATCAACGTTTTGCATTATTTAGTCTGTAATTGGTTTACATAAATTCCAGTCACATTTACAAATCTTAAA
>JAFTFE010000113.1 GCA_017449765.1 Lachnospiraceae bacterium
CTGGGTCGCGGTTGTCCGTCACCGCTCCCAGTACCGGCGGGCACCCCCACAGCAGCAGCTTCTGCGCACGCTCCGTCCGCTCTGCCGCTCCTCCCCGCGGGTCCGGCTCTTTCTGGAGTAGTTCACTTATCTTGGCGTTTATGTCCATCATGGCTTTCTTCCCTGTTTTTTCCGCATCTTCCTCATTCAAGGAAACCACCGAAGCACCAGCCGACTGTACCGGGTTTTATCGGATTTCCGTCACGGTCTTTAGCACCTTTCTGCACTTCAACCTTCACCCAGTTTGAAGAAATTCCGTCAATTGTTTCAAAAGAACCAAATTCTATAATTTTAACTTGAACCCCTTTAGACATTATAAAAATTGTCTCACTATCTTTTGTTTCGTTATTTCTTAATCTTAAATTTATAGATGTATTTTTTTTTATATTTGCTCTCAATAAACGTATTCCCACATCTCCACTTCCATAGGCTCTACTATTATATCCCAGGCAGCTTATTTCATAATATTTTCCATAATTATAAGCATAACTAGCTCCACAGATATAAGTCAAATCATCTTCAAAAAGATCCATTACCCATTCAGAAACATTACCACTCATATCGTAAAGTCCATACCCATTTGGTTTCTTCTGAGCAACTTCGTACTCATGAGATTCTTCAGGGTCATAAGGCTTCACAATAGCGATATCATCTATATTATCACTTCCTGGATATTTATAATTTTCACCACCTTTTGCAGCATACTGCCATTCTTTTATAGTCGGAATTCTAAATCCATCTGCATTTTCATTTACTTCTATTTTATAATCAATTTCTAAATTATAAAAAGGCTGATATGCCATTAAAATATCAGTTTCCCCTTCTATAATATATACAGGTTCGTAACCCATCAATACACTTAATTTGTTGCAAAAATAAATTACATCATAATAACTTACACATTCAACTGGATAATTTGGATTAATATTTGAACTAGGATTTTTACCAGTGACCTCTTCAAAAAGGCGTTGGGTTACTTCAGTACTTGAAAGCTGATAATTTGTTCCTGGTATAGAACACATTTGTTTTTTTAAATTATCTATCTCTATCGCAAAAAGAAAAGAATAATAAAAAATCAATAAGAAAATGAAAATATTTTTTTTTGTCATTTTAGCTTCTTCCTCCCCAAGTTTCATCATGCTTAAATGGATTTCGCATTCTTTTTTTATACTCGTCCTTCCAAACAGGAAACGTAATATCTGAATCTCTTATAACAGGCGATTTTTTAGTTGAATCAGGAATAGGAATCTCATCACTTTCCAATTGAATAACACTCATATGTAAATGAAATGCATTTGTACTTGTTTTTTGTTTCCAGACTCTAGCTACTGTCATTCCCGGATATACAATAGTATTTTTCTTAATACCATAATCATTCCATGATTTATTTAAAATATGAAGTAACAGAAAATATTTATTCAAATCAAATAAATCCCTTACAATCATATATCCTCCCATAGATTTATGCACACCAAAATCAATCACCGAACCATATATAAAACTACGAATTGCTGTTTGAGCAGGTGCAGCAAAATCAACTCCCTCATGATAATAATACTGATATGTAGGATGAACTTTGCTGTAATCTTCGTTAAAATGACCATTAGATGCTACATACCCATCATAGCTATTATTATTATTTGGTACAAATTGAGGATCAAATGGAGCAAATCCAGGCGTATCTTTTACAAAACTGACTCCACCAACTGATGAAGAAGGAAAATCATACATAATTTCTCCAAAATAAGGACAATACTCTTGATGTGTTTTTGAATAGTATTCGAGAAATTTCAGTGGATGAAAATAATAATATTGTGTATTATGCGTTGCGAATAGTTTGTCCTTAATCGTTGAACCAGTTTTAAAAAAGAATTGTTCTTTTATGTAATCTTGTACACTTTTTTTATCTACCAATCCAATATATGCAGTCTTTTTAAGATATTCATCTTTTTCATTATCCCATTTTTCTGGTTCTTCCCACATTGAAGGACATTTTATAATCAATCTAGATAATTCTTTATACAATGACAGATTTGAATAAATAATTTCTGAATAATATTTTCCTTCTTGTTTTAATTTTTTAAAATCTATATCTTCATTTTCTTGTTTTAATAAATACTCCTTTAATTTTGTTCTTTCCAAGATATTTTGAATATCACACAGATAATCAGAATATTTTGTTTCTGTGTTTTCCATTTCTTCCACAAGTATAAAATTTGGTAAATCAGAAATATTATATTTTAGTGAAGATAGAACATCTGTATAAGTACCATTAGCAACTTTTTGCGTTGTTTCTTCGTAATAAGAAGAAACAGATTTTGTTTCGATGTCAGATTCTTTTATAAAATAAATATTTCCTTCAGAATTAAAACGTGTGTAATTTGTTTCATTTATATTTACATTATCACAATTAAAGTAAAGAAATGATTTCTCGTTTAAATATATTTTTTCATTTGTATCTACATTTTCTAACTGTATAATTCCTTCATAAATTACAGTGTTTTCTGACAAAGAAAACGAATCATGCTGTTCAGAAATATCAGATACAATAATATAATAATTTGTTTCTTCTTCTTTACCAGGTAATAAAAATGTTGAATCATCAATTATTTTATATTTTTTCTTTTTTTCGATATTATAATCGTTAGATTTAAAATTCTTTTTAAAAATGAAATAACTATTATTTTTGTCATTCTTTATTTTTACCCCAAGTTTATTTCCATTTATTTCTATAGAATCACCAAAGAATGATTTTTTAAGTATATATTTTACAGTTGAATTTTTTTGCACAAAAAGTTTTTCTATAGATGACTTCCCCTTTATATTAAAACAATAATTTTCATTTTCAGAGTTCTTATAAAGAGTATCACTTATATGTAAAGAATTTGATGCCTTAAAAATATTATTTCCATTTTTTATTTCCAAAAATTCCTCAATATCGTTTGTTCCATTAAATGATTTCTTTTTCTTTTTAAACTTAAAAGCATCTAAGCTAGTAAAAAATAATTCCAAATGCAAATCTAAATCATTTTCGCCATCATAGTAACCAATAATTCCATTATAATTACTACCAATATTTTCAAATGTCTCAGTTATGACATTTTCTTTATTATGACTTTCACTATTTTTTTTGATAACTTTATATTTTGATTCTATTCTCTCTGATAAAAAATCATTATTATTGTTTTCTTGAGTAACCTTTAATTCTACATAGCCATAAAAAGAATCTTTGTTTTCACCATCTGTAAATAAAGATTGATTGTAATAATCCGAAAGACTTTTTAACTTTATCAACGCAAAATATTTATTATTCTTCTTTAAAACTTCATATACAATATTTTTATTAATACTACCAGCTGGATACAATGTAATTCCTTGTGTTAAATCTTTATCCGGTTTATCATAAACCTTTACCAGATTATCCATTTCATACAAGTCGGTTTTATTTTGTAATTCATTATTTCTCAATTCATATGTTTGTATTGTAGTTACAATCGAATCAATTGTATGTGGAGATGATAATGCCTTGAAATACCCATACTGATAACAATTACCATCATTCTCTATATCACAATTTGCATAACTTTTTTTTACTAAATATTGATGATATCCATTACAATTATTAATTTCTTCTGAAATTATTTTTAATGCATCTCCTACAAAACATCTAACTTGATTTACATTTTCATACCCGTTTGAACCAATTGTAATTGCAGAAGTATTCTTCTTACTATTTCCAATTTTGTTTAATTCTATATTATTTTTAATTTTAAAAGTAGAGTTTTTGGTTAATTCTTCATTTATTGTTATATAAAAAGTCTCACTATAAAAAAGATTTGTATAACATTTATTTCCAAACTTTATATAAATATATCTGTCTGTAGCAGAAGGCTTGGCTTTTAAGAAAATATCTTTAGAGGGTAAGTCAAATGAAAACTTTTCATAATTACACTCTGAATCATAATAAATAGTAATTTTTTGGTTATAATTTGTATCATTTTTTTTTGCAAGCGTATAATATTCATTATTTATATTACTTACAGAAGTAAGATTCTTAATATAATACTTATTACTATCATTAAATTTATGGTAATAAATTCCATTTTTAGTTTTATAAATAAATACTCTACTATCTCTATTTAAATATCCTTTTGGATTTCCAGAAAACTGGGGATTATCATAATATGCAAGGATTTTTAATTTTTCTTTTTTTACGCTATCATCTTTTAAATTCCATTCCTTAAAGAAAACTGGCCTAAACTCATACGCTTCATTTCTGTTTTTTTTCGAAATTAAAAATTCATTATTATCAATAAATTTTTTTGTAGCCAAATTTGAATATAATAAATAAAATGGAACTTTTGTTTTTCCAAAACTAAAATAGTGTTTCATTAATACAAAAGATGTTGAATACTTTGCATTATAAATTGGATCTGTTTTATAATCTTCACATAATCTAGAAGCAATTACCTCTCCAGGTATAATTGACTCAATATAAGTATTAGCAGAATCTTCTGGTTTTAAATGGATAGCCGTATGCCAAACATCATTCATTTGCAAAGGCCAAACACCTCTATATGTATTTTTTTCTGCATTTAGTCTAGCATTCTCATCAGTTAAAATTGAATCTAATCCAAAAGGCATTTTTACTTTCATTTTTTTATTCCTATGACCATTTATCATTCTGTAAAAGACATTTTATTATACTTTCTTCAAAAGTCGTTACATCTAAATTTAGATTTTTAAAACGGGAATAACCAGTTTTTACAACAAGATTATCTGTTTCAATTTTCTTAGAATCCGGTCTATCATAATCTTTTGATATTTTTACATTTAGTTTACATATACCTGGTATCAAATCTTCTTCTTCAAATAATCCATCTTTATCAGTTTCATATTCAGATGAATTGTCATCTGTTACTAATTCAAAATTAACATTTCCTAAAGAATAAAAATTATCATCTACAAATTGTAATTTTATCTTTCCACTAATCTCACACTCCCCACTTTCCACCCTCTTACATCTCTGCCCAGTCACCTCAAACGTAAACTTAGGCTTTTCTTCAAGTTTTTCACCGTTCCAGTGGTAGGTCCATTCCGTCTCAGCTTTATCCCCCTCTATCGTCGCTCCTTTCTCAAATACCTGGCGTCCCTTGTCATCGTAAACACAGAAGGTTACGCCACCTTCCATGTCTTTGGTTTCTGCGTGAAGTTTAAGTGTCTCTCCAACAAGTCCCTTGCTTGTAGAACCACCGTCCTTATTCTGCCATTCCGCTTTTGTAATTTCCGGGCGCACCAGCTTTACTTCTACACTATTGCTGGACTTCTCAAAATTACACCATGCACAGTGAGCGCTGAAAATAAATTTTGGATCGCTGTCTGGCGGCAGCTCGCTTTTATTTGCGCGGTAGCTCCATTTTGCATTTACGCTTCCGCCTTTTACAGTAAGCGGGAACGATGCAACAGGCACTCCGTCCTCAGGCCCCTTTCCTTCCGGGAAGAC
>JAFTFE010000114.1 GCA_017449765.1 Lachnospiraceae bacterium
TATTAGTATTAAATTATCCTATAGATTTCCAAATTTCTCCTTGTATGCTTTCAACTCAACTAACAACTCATCGTTTGTCTTCTGCAAATTGTCGTTGCTCTCCTTCAGAATATCAACATTCTCCTTCAGATCATCAATCTCATCCTGCATCTCATCCACCATCAGCTTCATGGTATTCCTGTCAAGCTCATACAATTCCTCTGAAAACATACTCATCACTCCCCATGTATCAGCACAAAGCTTATAGACATCCTCATACATAGGCTTGAATTCCGGATACGCATCTATCAACTCAATTATATCCTCCGGTCTGTCTGACGCGAAGAACCTAAGCCATGCCTCCAGCTTACTACCTACAGCTTTATTCTGCATCTTTGTATCATAAATGTCAAGTGATATAAAATAGAAATTATATAACAGATTAAGCTCTATGCCTGTGTCTGATATGGGGGTTATATGATGAAAATACGTCTGCTTAACATCCTTTAAAGTACAATCATCTGCAACACCAGCTTCATCACAACCCTCCGCCAACGCCTTTTCAAACTCCTTTGCAAAGCTCTTGAACTCCTTAGGACTGTTCTCAAATATGACAATAAGATACACAGGCTTGACATCCCTGTAATCCGCTTCCTTATTGCTCCCCCTTACCCTCTTGTACTGTCTCAATAACAGGTCTGCAATATAGCACGCCGCACGCTCACCAGGAAATTTGTAGCCCAGCTTCTGCATCTCAAGATTAAGAATCCTACCGTCCTCAAGCTCCACAACAATATCTGTTATGAGAAGCGTGTTCTCAAGAGTTATACGGACCGAATCATTCGGCAGGGGCTTCAGCACCTTCACCTTTTGCCCCAGCACATTAGAAAGAAAGTCCCCTAGTCTTTCTGGAGCATATTCAGGATTCACCGATTCCTTAAAGAAAACATCATAGGTCATCCTTGGGCCCTTAAGCCCGGTGCAGATATCAAGGAATTCATTCTGCTGAGCTTCGGTCCATTTAATAAATGTGCTCTTATATTCCCATGTATTGCTGATCTCCTCTAACAACTCATCACGACAACGGAGCATGGGAAAATAATCTTTCAAGCTTTTCTCTTTATTCGTAACATCATCTCCAAAACAAGTATTTCGGATGCGCATCTGATACTACTATTATAGAAAATGAAATTATGAACTTCAATGTAAATTCAATGAAAAATTATGTATATTTAATTTTTATTATGTATTTTTGATGTAAATTATGTACAAAAATACATAAAGATGTAATTTCTATGAAAAATCAAAAGTTCAATTAGACCGGCCTAATCCGCCTAAAATATTTATTCCAAGATACACAAAAAGCCGGCAGACCTGCGAGTCACATTAGCCCTCGCAAACCTGCCGGCTTTTCAAAATCATACATCTACTTTACCTTGATCTTGACCGTCTTCTTCATTCCATTAGATGAAATGACTATAGTGGTTTTTCCCTTCTTCTTAGTCTTAACTGTTCCTTTAGCTGAAACTGTAGCTATCTTCTTATTCTTCGACTTATAAGTAATCTTCCCATAAGGTATAGCCGTTACCTTAAGCTTGTATTGCCTTCCCTTTTTCAGTGTGATCCTCTTGCTGCCGGCAACCTTTCCATTAAGCACCGCCTTTATCCCGGCCTGCTTAACAGTCACTTTACATCTCACGGATGCTCCGCCTGCCTCAGCCGTTATGTAGGTCACACCCGCCTTCTTCACCGACACCTTACCCTTGGATGAAACCAATGCAACGCTGTCATCAGAGGAACTCCATGTCACAGGCAGTCCACTTCCTATAACCTTTCCGGTAAACTGTGCGGTCTTATACTTCCTGGTATATAATGTGATCTCCGATATTGATGAGCCGTTCTCATCCGTCACGGTCACTGCGGAATCATTTACCGGCATGTCATACTTTGCAGACAGTACTATCGATATCTTCTCATACTCTGCCTGGATAGTAAGATTTGCTGTGACATTCTCTGCCGTCGAGCTCCAGCCTGTAAATGTATATCCCGCCCGGTAAGGAGCTTCAGGTGCCGTACCGTTACCGCTATATCCGACCTTCTCGGATTTCAGCACTGTTCCGTCATGGTACACCCATCTGACAGTATACTCCTTCACCTTCCAGCCTGCATGAAGTGTAATACTGCCCGAATAAGCCTTATCCGGATCATAAGGTATGGTACATGCCTCATCCACATACCAGCCTGTAAATGTATATCCTGTCTTCACAGGCTCTGCAACCACACCATCCTCTCCATATGTCACATCTGTTTCTGCCATGTCATTACCGCCTGCAGTATCAAACGAGACCCTGCTTGTCACAGGCGTCCAGCCTGCATAAAGAGTCACATTTCCGGCAGGCATGGTGGTAAACTTATATGGTGTTGTAAGCTTCCTGTCAGAGTACCAGCCGGTAAATGAATATCCTTCCCTGACAGGCTCCTCAGGTGCTGCCAATTCACTTCCGTAATCTGCGGTTATGGCTTTGACTGTACTTCCGCTGTTGGTCACAAACCGTATCGTATAACTGTTGATATCCCATTTTGCATATAATGTTATATCCTCTGCTGGCATGGTAGAGAATTCGTATGGCGTTTCCAGAGCTTCATCATTGTACCATCCGGCAAAGGAGTACCCCCCCCTAAAAATTTAGGTTCTAGTGGCTCTGTAACCCTGTCGCCGTAGCCTTTTGTGATTGATTGTATCTCTTCTCCGCCGTTACTTTCAAATCTAATTGTATAGTTGTTAACCTTCCAGCCCGCATACAACGTCACATCGCTAACCGGCTTCTTAGTAAAGTCATACTCCTTCGTCAATCCCTTATCTGCAAACCAGCCTGTAAATGTATAACCATCCCTAACAGGCTCGTCAGGCTCCGTCAGTTCACTTCCATAATCCGCTGTCATGGCTGCAACTGTACTTCCGCCGTTGGTCACAAACCGTATCGTATAGCTGTTAATATCCCATTTTGCATATAATGTTATATCCTCTGCTGGCATGGTCGCAAATTCATATAGTGTTTCCAAAGCCTCATCACTGTACCATCCGGCAAAGGTATAGCCTTCTCTTTCTAAATTTTCAGGTTGTTCTATGACACTTCCATATACATAAATATCTTTTTCCGGCTCAGTACCATCATTATATTCATATGTAAGCTCATATTCATTAATGTTCCACTTTGCATAGATGGTTGTATTTGACACAGGTCTTGCTGAAAAATCATATAATGTTTCATATGTCCTGTCTGCATACCATCCGTCAAAGGTACATCCTTCGCACACAGGTTCCTCCGGCTCACTGATACGCTCATACACATCATATATTTCTGCTGCAATATTGCTTCCATTTCCGGTACTGTATACCACCTTGTACTGCGGAACAGTGTCTGTGGTACTATCCCATTCCCCATAGCTTGTATTTCTTGGTGTTATGTATGAAATATACCTTTCATCAACAAAGGAATAATCAATGGTCTTGAAATCTCCATCAACAGTATTATCATCCGTATCAGTAAAATTCACTCTTCGCACCGTTTTCTTCTTTGACTGGACAAAGGACGATCCACCCTCACTGAGCAGAGCCTTTTGGTCATCTGTTTCATCATTACCTGAAACAGAATACATATCTACGTAACCATATATAATCGGACATTTATTGTCGTTATCATATATTTCTGCAGCTGCCGGGATATCCTGCTGACTCTTTGCAAGAAGAACAGTAAAACCCTTGTTATATATCTGCTGTTCCCAACTCTCGTCACCTTCTATCTCTATCATCGGTATCGTCGTATCATCAGCCTTATCAACTGTGGCACACGTCACAAGATAAGAACAGTGCGCAGGTATTATCCCTGTCAGATCATGTCTGTTCCATTCTCCTGATCCTCCACCTGCTTCACTTGATCTGTAATACAGTGCCCATTCAGACAGGTCAACGTCCTCATCTGTCGGATTATAAAGCTCAATATAATCATTTGACAGATATCCGGAACGGACTCCTTTCTTATTAGGTGCGCCTGCTCCATAAGCAGAATTGATCACAATATGAGGCACCGAAACATCATAGGTACGCCCGTCCGCCCCTACCTTATATGGCATGCCCTTCACATCAATGTCTTCCTCATCCATATACACAGCTTTCACTATGGTATCACTTGTAAGGGCTATATCAGTATCTGCCTCATATATCCTGGTAGTACCATCATCATTTGTTACATCATAATAAAGAAATACCTTGCCGGCTTTAGGTTCAGCTGTTATATGAACCGGATAGTCGGTGTAATATTTGCCTGACCATGTACCATCTTCGTCCATAGAAAGATTAAGTGTATTAAGATGTACGCTACCATTAGTATCATTATTATCAATATTAATACTAACAAGATTTCCAGACAGCTCAAGATCATTCTTCATATATGAAGTAATATAGTCAAACCGCGTATCATAGAAATCTCTGACTATATTAACTTGATCTTGAAAAAATTCAGGCGTAAAAATTTTCTTACAATAAAACCTTTTAAAAAAATCTAAAATATATGTCTCATACTCAACAGCATTTTCATTAATAATAGTTTGTACTTTTTCATTGTTAAAATTATGATTTGCGACATCCATAAATATATTACAAAAATCACATTGAAATTTGTTATTAACTATCAACTTTCTAAATATATCAGACAGAAAATTTGATTGTGATAGTAGTCTGGAGAAACTATCTACACTATCCCTGCTTTGTTTTGACAATGCCGTACTGCTATCCGTATCAAAGACAATGAACCTCCATCTTCCATCTGCATATGGATTATTATTATCAATATTCTCCGCCTTCCACCATGCAATATTATTTCCTCCCCAATCAGAATTGCATAAATATATTTCCGAACTAATATAATCTATGTAGCTTTTTATATCTATATTTCTACATAATTCTACGTATTTTTCATCATCAGAAAAATTTGTCTCCATAATCCATGCATACAAATCTTGCCACTCGTTATATGATCCTTCTTTACCTGCTTCCAATTCATTATTTTTTATAATACATACACTGTCAGCGTCTACACCATAATGTGACTGTATATAATAATCACTAATCTTTTCTGTGATTTCATACTGGCCCCAATACTCTCCATTTATAAAAACGATGCAAGGTGCCATTTCTTGTGTGGCAACATTCCTATCGCTAACTAGATACTGGTTTAATTTATCTCTAAATCTTGTATTAGGATAATCATTACCTGCATTTCTAAGCATAATACTATCATATTTATTTATGACTAAATTATTATATTCTGATACATTATCACCTTGATAAAAATCATACTCCATTTTAGATTTACCATACTCACTACGAGCATATAACGAAAAACTTTTTTGAAGATATGCCCTTGATGCGCCTCCATGTATACGAATTCCTATATCCTGTGACAAATTATAACCATCAGGGTAAAATACCTGTATCGATGCAGGTCTTTCCCATTCTTTTCCTTTGTTAATATAATTTGCAGGCTGGTAATACCAAGCATAACTACTATCATATTCAGCACTATTTACCCAATCATTATATGTATCACCAAGTACATAAATCCCCTTATCATCTGAAAATAAATTTTTTTCATCTGTAACCAATGAAATAACCTTTAAATCTGAATATTTTTCTTTATTATGGGTACCAACAAAATATGTATTAACTGCAATATCACTTACTTTTCCTGCAGCGTTTACTGCTACAGCTCTAATAATAGTTGCTTTATCAACCAAATCATCAGGCGCTATACATGTACTTGTCGAAATATTAGTATGTGCACTAAATTTATTCTCATTTGAGGAAGCATCCGTTATTATAATCGGATCCACATACTTAGTACTTTCTATTGTTGGCGTACTTCCATCCAAGGTATAATAAATATCGCACCCATCAGCGGCTCGTAGGGTAAGCCCAAATTCCTCCTCATAAAATCCTGCCTCATGTGAAAATGTCGGGACTACCACCAACGCTTTTTCAAGTGTATTAGCCTCAAACGGTGTCATCTCATCAAAGTACATCAGGATATTTTCATCATCTGCTAATCTACCATAAGAAACATCGGAATCCAAATCAGTATATGATAATCTGTCAATCACATAACTATTTTCATTTATAGGTGCAGTAAGAATGATTGTCTCAGCTTCTGTAGAAAGACCAAATGGAGCAATGGAATTATCGTTACTCGAAGCTTTTTTATCACACCATATCACCAAAAAATTTCCTGCTGAAATTACTGTATTATCTGGAACTACATACTTGTACGGCTTTGCCTCATCATCAGAAATACCTATGCCGGAGATATCCTCATCTTCATCACCCGCATTAAATAACTCTATCCAATCATAGTAACCTCCATCATCTGATGAAACAGTTGTGTTTTTAGCACATATTTCATTAATATATATCTGTTTACTTTCAGCTCTTGCCTTTATTGGATCAAATATAAAAATACCACATAAAAATGTTACAAATAATAAAAATATTTTATTCCTTTTCATCAATACGCTCCTCAAATAATAATCGTAGATTTAGAAACTGTCAATCTGTGATCATATAATTATTTTCTAATAAACATTCCTGCATTCTCCATTTCATTCAAAGAGTTAATATACTTACTATTATCTAAAGTCTGCCCGACTACCCATTCGCAAAACTCCTTAAGACCATCTTCAAGTTCAATAGATGGTTTAAAGCCTAATATTTTTATTGCTTTACTAATATCTGCCTTGTTGTGAGCAATGTCACCTATACGAAAATCACCTGTAATATTTATATTTGATGAACTTTTATAATGTTTTTTTAGCATTTCAGCTATATTAATTACGCTTGTATTAATTCCGCTTCCCAAATTAATAATTTCACCATTACTATCAGCATTATCCAAACATGATATAACACCCGTTGCTATATCCCTTACATTAATAAAATCTCTACTCTCTAATCCATTCTCAAATATATTTATAGAAGCATTTTCAAGCATTAATGTTGAAAATACAGATAAAATACCAGTATATGGGTTTTTCAAACTTTGTCCAACCCCATAAACATTTTGAAAACGAAATATAGTATAATCAATTCCCAGAGCAGGACACATTGTCTGTAACATTTTTTCCTGAGAATATTTAGTAAATGCGTATAACGAGCTTGGTTTAATTTCACTATCTTCTGATGTAGCCATTAATTCCAGCTTATTACCACAGCACGGACAATATAAGTCAAAATCGCCATTCATCATTCTCCCTTTATCTCTGCTGTCTGGATATATATCTCCACAATTAATACAATTATATTTTCCTTCTCCGTAAACGGACCTTGAAGATGACAATACAATCTTTTTTACCAGGCTATTTTCCCCTAATAATGATATAGCTTGAATAATATTTGATGTACCCATAATATTTACTTCATTATATCTGTTTATTTCATACATGGACTGCCCTGTACCTGTTTCAGCAGCAAGATGAATTATATACTCATTATCATTAATTGCTTCATTTACCTTATCTAAATCGCATACAGAACCCTTAATAAATTTGCACTTATCTTTAATCTTTTTGTATAAATATGAATCTTCCCAATTTTTACCATGTATCTGTTCTATCATTTCATCCATAACTGTTATGTCATATTTTTTTAAATCAAATAATTGATTGACTATTTCCGAACCAATAAACCCCGCCCCACCAGTAATTAAAATTTTCTTCATCTTCATACTTTACCTTTCTTAAATATCTTAATATCTCTAAAAATAAAAAAAGACCAATTTGGTTTTTACCAATCATGATCTTAAATTATTAATTCAAATAAATTTTCAATTATTTATGATTTATTTCTCCATAAGGGTAATTTGAGTATTAATTAAATCATTCAATCTCTTGCATATATTTTCCCACATATAATTCTCTTTACAAAATTCTGATATCTCACTTTTATGCTGAATAATATTCTCTCTATTATCATCATAATACTTAAGTGCATTTGCTAAATCAATCACACTTTCAGTATTAATTATTTTCCCAAAATTATCATTTTTTATAATATCATATGCCGGATATATAACATTAGTAAGTATTAGAAAACATTCTTGTAACATAGCTTCAGGAATAACTAGTGGGAATCCCTCCCATCGTGAAGAAAGAACAAATATATCTGCCACCTCATAAAGTCTATTTAATGCTTCTTTATTATTAATATTACCAATAAAAAAAATACATTTACTCAACTCACTATGTATTGTAGAAAGATCGTTATACCACTCTTTAAACTCATTTTCCACCGTACCAGCAAGCAGAAGGCAGTATCTACTGTATAATCCACTTTTCAAAAAACCTTCAATCAACATCTCATTGTTTTTTTGTCTAGTACCAATTCTTCCAGCAGTAAAAATAATTCTTCTCGAATTGCAATTTTTAATTATCTGTTCAACCCTCTCTTTCTCATATAATGATATATCAGTATCTATATCTGGGAAAACATATATACCATTAGGAATTAGTTCTATTTTCTTTCCACAGTATTCCTCTACTTTTTTACAAATCTTGCTGCTTTCTGCTGAGCAAATATTCGCCTTTTGAAGTATTCTTGTATAAATAAGTTTTTTCCACCATATTCTCGAAGATTTCTTTTCAAAAAAAAGAAAATCAATATCTAACTTCAAATATGTAATACCCCTATGGTTAAGAGCCCTATAAAGTGCTAACAATACCCCTGTGCTTATTTTTAAATGATACATATTTAACACATCAATTTTCTTGGCATTTTGTAATAAATATTTTATTGCCCTTAAAAAAAAATACTTTTCCCCATTTCCAAGGAAAGTAATATTTAAGTTTGACATTTCATTATCTAATTCCGAATATGTATCCATTCCACTTTTGTTAGACACAATAACAGATCTATATTCATATTGTTCTTGAAGTATATAGGGAATCATTCCTACATCTTTTTTTAATACGAAATTAGGCAAATAATAAAAAAGGGTTACAAAACTTTTTTCTCTCATATCATACAATCATCCTTTATATCTTCCCATGCATTTGTTTCATGGTTATACTTTTTAGTTATTGTTGCCGGAATTCCTACAGCAATACAATAATCAGGAATTTCTCTTGTAACTACTGCGTTAGCACCAATAACACACCCTTTTCCAATTCTAACTCCTGGCATGATTTTTACACCAGCACCAATCAAAGTATTATTTCCAATATAAATATCTTTACATTCGAGGGATGCATACAAAGGATGTATATCCACAACATTATATGAGTGTGCTATTGTACTTATTAATACATAACTTGAAATAACAACATTATTCTCAATTACAATTTTTGAACCAGCAGCCATATGAAGTCCCTGACCAAACATACACCCATCACCTATAATAATTTCTGGATTCAATCTCTGACCTTTCCATACATCAATACACTCTATTCTAGCATTTTTCCAAATGCCCACATGATTACCAATACTAATATATTGTGGATTAGATATTATAATTGGTTTGTCGATATACGATTTCTTTCCAAAATTCCCAAACCTTCTTCTAAATAATTTGCCATAATAATAAGGCAAAAATAATATTCTTTTTTCTTCTTTTGATAACGCTATAAACTTCTTTATTTTATATATTTTTTTCATCTTATTTCCACCTATCAAAAAAACATACTACAATCCCCATCAAAAACATAATTCAATTCATGACTACGGCGGCCAATTAGTTTTGCCGGAATACCGCCATAAATACCATAATTCTCACAATCATTCGTTACAACTGCCCCAGCTGCCACAACTGTACCATATCCAATATTAACCCTTGGTAAAATCACTGTACGGCAACTGATCCAGCTTCTATCACCAATTATTACAGAACCACCTTTGTTATTACATCTAAACAATGAATCATTTAAATCATGTTGCTCAGTCCATATCCATACACCTGTGCTGAAATTAACATGGTCACCTATTATCAGACCATTCCTTCCATCTAATATTGCCTTATCACCTATAATTGTACCCTCTCCTATAGAAATATTCCAAGGCGCTCTTACCTGAACTCCATAATGGATAACAACATTCCTCCCAAGTTTCATACAACATATTTTTCTAAACAGGAAATTTCTCAATAAATGACTTGGTATCATTCCTATATAAGTTGTACCTATAAGAACACTACCGTTGATATAATTTCTCAATATTTTTTTAATTCCATTAGTATACACTGCCTCATTATCCACACACTCCGATTTATTTAAAATCATCTTTTTACTTTTATACATATTTCGTCTACATATCGCAGCAAGTTGTAAAAAAAATAGTATTTGAGATACGATCAATGCAATAATTATAATCATTTTTTTCTCCGTTTTAATACTTTTAGAATATAATCTATCATTTCCATGAAGAAATTATCTTTCAGAAAATAAAGTGTAATCACATAACTGCATATACCAGCTGAAGTCACAACAAATAATTTTAGTATCGATTGCATATGAATATTATTTAATAAAATAATAATAGCAAACATAACTAACATCCCAATAATATAATTTTTAAAAGTTGTGATCTTATCTGAAAAATTAAATGTTTTTCCCGCTAATATTAAACTAGTAATTAACACCCCACCTTCAGCTATTATTGTTCCTAATGCTGCACCCTTATCTGCAAATACAGGAATTAATATTGTATTACTAATAATATTCAATATTGCACCTGTCATTGTTGTAACCAATTGATATTTCTCCTTACCAAGAGGTAACAGAATTTGATTACTCAGAACTGTACTTAATGGTATAAATAAAATAACAAATGCCAATATTTTTGCTGTAGTATTCGCTTGCAAGAAAGCATTGCCACTAAATAAGATTAAAATATCTGCACTAAACAAAAACATAAGTACAAATACTGGTAACTCAATCATTATAATCACATGAAATGTCTTATTCAAAGTCTTTGTATAATTATCATATTCATTATTACCAATATAATATGACATTCGTGGAAGTAAGACAGCGCTAATAGATGATATAATTGAAACAGCCATTTTTGTCATTTTATTTGCAGCTGTATATAATCCCACTTCATTATCAGTAGTCAAAAATCCCAACATACTTGTATCTAGCAAAAGATATATATTTCCCGCAATAGTTGCGGCAAAAAAAAATATAATTGGTCGAATATGCCTTCTTATATTATAATCGCCAACCAATTTTACATATATATACTTTCTTAAATGAATAAAGTTAAACAAATTCGAACCAACATTAGATAATACAATAATAGCTGCATATATATAATAGTCAGATTCTTTTTTTACAAACAGAAACATTAATGTCAATGAAACAATTTGAAAAACTACACTTCTAATAGTTATATAACGATAATTTTCTATTGCACCATAAAACCAATCCACACCAAGAGTCGTAAACATAATGCTGAAACTTTCAATCAACAAAAGTACTCTGTATTCTTTAAATTTGGGTATAAGTATAAGTGCTGAAAAAAATAGAATATATGCAATCAATGTTGATATACAATTTATAATAAGAATCTCATGCACAAACTGACTTAATTTCAATTTATCATCTCGAACTTTAGCACCTTCTCTTATTCCGTATGTAGCAATTCCAAGAGACGAAAACAATGAAAAATATTGTACTATAGATTTTGTAAAATTAATTTTCCCTATTCCATCAACCAATAAAATACGCGAAGCATACACAAAGGTTAACACAGGAAAAACTAATGACATTGTAGTCTTTATAAAATTATATATTATATTTTTTTTAACAGAAATCATTTTAATATTTCCATTTGTCCTTTTGAATAATCCTTATATGCTTTTTTAATAACTCTGTTATTTTTTCTCCAAACAAATGATAATAAGTATTTTACATAAGCTCTGCTATTTACTTTAAGTTTCGTCAAAGGCAACAAATTATCAGAAAATTTATTCATATAATACAAATGATTGCGCGTAATATAGTATATTTTAATTTTAGACCCTTGTCCTCCAGTAGAACTACTAACCTTATGCCACATTTTTGCTTCTGGAACATATAATATCTTGAATTTCTCAGACATACTAATTCTTGCACATAGGTCAGTATCATCAAAATACATAAAATATTTTTCATCTATCATTCCTATATCTTCAAACAAACCTACCGGAATGACCATGCAACAAGTCGGTGCATATGTAACCTTTTTAAGTATATCAAATTGACCATTATCTTTTTGATTTATCCCAATATGATAGGATGATGCAATATTCCAATCAAGTTCCCCACCTGCATACCATAACAGATCATTAGGCTTATAATAATATATTTTGGGAACAACTATTGTTTTTTCATCAGCATAATACATCAATCTTTCTAACATATTCCGATCAATTTCTATGTCGTTATTCATTAAAATAATATATTTATAACATTTCTTTAGACAATATCTTATGCCAATATTATTACCCTTTGCAACACCAACATTCTCCAGTTGAGAAAGCACTGTCACATCAGGAAATTTCTGTTTTAGAAGTTCAATAGAATTATCAATAGATGCACTATCTACAACAATAATATCAAAATCCGTGAATGTACTTTCATAAAGTGTTCTAATACAATCATTTTGATATTTTGCACCATTATAATTAACAATTACAATTCCTACACTTTTTCCCATGTTTGTATATCCATCTTCTTTTTCTTAAATTCCGAAACAATCATTGCCCCTATTATCCAAAAAGGAAATTGTCCTAATGCCTCATACATAACATGCCCACCCAAATGGGCATACGCTATTCCCATGACCCAAATATACAGCATGGAAATATATCTATCGTCCTTGAATCTTTCTGTAATATTCAATTTAAATGCAGCATATAAAATATATATTAAATAACCTGTTGTAATTAATAATATTAGTATTCCAAAATAATAATATATCCCATAAAAATCTCTCTCTATCGCCATCAAATCTCTTGATTTCTGCATCATATACTGAACTCCGGTATATCCATAGCCAAATAATAATCCCCTTAATTTACCATTATTATGATTTCTTAAAAACAAATTAATTGCACTAATTTGGTTATTCCTATTAGAAAGCCAGAAAGAGTATATTCCAGTATAGTAACCAGCATACATGTATAGTGTTTTTAACCTTGTTATATATTGATTAAGATAATACAACCCAAATGTTGGAATTAAAATAGTTCCAATCATAGTTATAATAATATCTTTGAAATTAACATTACTCTCTAACACTTTCTTCCTGATTGTGTACAGGATAATAAACACAAGCATAATTACTGTACAAATAACGCCAGCTTTACTACCTATTGAAAATAATGCAATAATTACAAGTAATATATCTATAGAAAATACCTTTTTCTTATAAACAAAAATAATAGGTATCATACACAAAAGATAAATTGTAAGAGAACTTTGAATTGTAAAAAACCCTTTTACACCTGTTCTTGCAGAAGAAACATATGATGTAAGACCAATTCCAATATAAGATAAAAGTACACTTATTGCAGCTATTAACGAAGATTTTGTCATGCATTCAAAAATATCATCAGTGGAAATAATATTATTATCAAGCATTTCCCAAAAACAATAAAACACAACAATATCTGTTATCATTTTTAAAGAAAATGTCAACTCAGTTTTTGCATTTGTTGTATATCCGACAAAAATATTTATAAAGGTAGATACAATTATCCATGAGCTATATATAAAAGTTTTAAAAAAATGCTTTTGCTTTCTTATACACAAAAACATATATAATAACATAGCCCCTCTAATTAATTGATTGATCTTTATATCAATATTAAACATTTCTGATAAAGTATATATAATGTCCAGAAGCGGATACAACACAATATATATTCTAAAAATATTTCTCTTTGATATTGCAGTACGCATATTACTCCTTAAAATATCTGTCAATATATTCCGATACAATATTATCCCAATTACATGTGTTTGTTATATTTATATTAAGCTGATATCCCATTTCACTTAATTTTTCATTTGAATA
>JAFTFE010000115.1 GCA_017449765.1 Lachnospiraceae bacterium
CAACACAAAGTGAAGTATGTGCTGATACGATAACGCCTGTAGTACCGCAAACCTTAGAAAGCTCCTCAACACACATAACATATGTCAAAGGATCGCATCCCTGTCCACCGTTTTCCTTTGGTACAGGAATTCCTAAGAATCCGTACTTAGCCATCTTTTCTACTGTTTCTCTTGGAAATCTGTGCTGCTCGTCGATTTCCTGAGCAAGCGGCTTAACTTCATTTTCAGCAAAATCCTTGAAAAGAGTTCTTGCCATCTCATGTTCTTTGCTCAATGTAAAATCCATGATTTTTGTTCCTCCATTTTATAAGTTTTTATAGTTTAAATACTATTTTGCGTAGTTAAAGAAACCTTCGCCGGTCTTTCTGCCGAGCTTTCCGTCTGCAACCATCTTCTTAAGAAGCGGCTGTGGAGCATATTTCTCATCCTTAGTTTCAGTATAAAGAACCTCCATAATTGCAAGGCAGATATCAAGTCCGATAAGATCTCCAAGATGAAGAGGTCCCATTGGATGTGATGCACCAAGCTGCATAGCGATATCAATATCTTCAGCTGAAGCAGTACCTGCATCAAGAACACCGATTGCTTCATTGATCATTGGGATTAAGATTCTGTTTACTACAAATCCCGGAGCTTCCTTAACCTCTACAGGAGTCTTGCCGATCTCAACTGCTATAGCCTTAATCTTATCAACCATATCCTGTGGAGTATTCTCAGCCTTGATAACCTCAACAAGCTTCATTCTGTCAGCCGGATTAAAGAAGTGCATACCGATAAGCGGTCTGTCTAAGCCCTCACCAATCTTAGTGATAGAAAGTGATGAAGTATTTGAAGCAAAGATACAATCCTTGCTTACCATAGCTGAAAGCTCTTTGAATATATTCTGCTTAATCTCAAGCTTCTCAAGCGCAACCTCGATTATAAGATCACAATCAGCACAGATATTGTTAAGACCTGTTGTAATCTTGCTCATAATCTCAGCGCCCTTATCTGCAGTAATCTTCTCTTTACCAACGAGGAAATCTATATTCTTCTGAATCTTAGCCTTTCCACCCTCAGCATATTCTTCCTTAATGTCACAAAGTCTTACCTCATAACCATCAGTCATTGCGAAAGCCTGTGCAATACCTGAACCCATAGTTCCGGCACCAATAACTCCTACTATCATTTTTCTTCCTCCTAAAAATTTTTTATAACCATAAGCTAAACTTACATTAGGAAAGAAGCAAACGCCCCTTTCCTAATTAATTTCAATATTTACTTGTTTTGGAAAGGAACAACCTTAAGCTTCTTTTCCTTATCCTTTTCTAAGAAATTACCCATGCCTGCCTTCTGATCTTCTGTCTCGAAACAGTCACCGAATAATTTTTCTTCAATAACGATAGCCTTGTCCATATCAACCTCAAGACCTTCGTTGATTGCCTTCTTGCAGTTACGAACTGCTATCGGAGCATTTGCTGCAATAGTTGCCGCAAGCTTCTTAGCAGCAGGAAGAAGTTCTTCCTGAGTATAAACTGCATTTACAAGACCGATTCTATAAGCTTCATCAGCCTTGATATTTCTTGCAGAATAAATCATCTGCTTTGCCATACCTGCGCCTACAAGACGGGCAAGTCTCTGAGTTCCACCAAATCCCGGTGTAATTCCGAGTCCAACCTCAGGCTGACCAAATACAGCATTGTCAGAACAAATTCTGATATCGCAGCTCATTGAAATCTCACATCCACCGCCTAAAGCAAAGCCGTTTACAGCTGCTATAACAGGGATAGGGAATGTCTCAATCTTTCTGAATACATCGTTACCCTTCTTACCGAAGGCTTCACCCTCAGCTTTTGTAAGAGTTGACATCTCCCCTATATCTGCGCCTGCAACAAATGACTTCTCTCCGGCACCTGTAAGAACAACTGCTCTTGTATTATCTAAATCAATGGCATCGAAAGTAGCTTCTATCTCTTCAAGCACCTGGCTGTTTAATGCGTTAAGTGCCTGTGGTCTGTTAATTGTAACAACACCTACAAATCCATCCTGCTCGTATGTTATGAATTCCATATTAGTCCTCCCTCTTTACGATGGTTGCACAACCCATACCACCACCGATACAGAGTGTAGCAAGACCTGTCTTAGCATCTTTAGCTTCCATCTCATGAAGAAGTGTAACAAGGATACGACAGCCTGAAGCTCCAACAGGATGTCCAAGTGCGATAGCACCACCATTTGGATTAAGCTGCTTTTCTACGTCTATTCCAAGGTCCTTTCCAACTGCAACTGACTGTGCAGCAAAAGCCTCGTTTGCTTCGATGATATCGAAGTCTTCAATCTTCATATCAGCCTTAGCCATAGCCTTCTTTGTAGCTGCTACAGGACCAACGCCCATAATCTCAGGAGCAACACCTGCAAGAGCACCTGCTACAAATGTAGCCATTGGCTTAACACCAAGTTCTTTAGCTTTCTCTTCTGACATTACAACAACTGCTGCTGCACCATCATTGATACCTGATGCATTACCTGCTGTAACATATCCGTCCGGATAAAGAGCACGAAGCTTTGCAAGAGACTCAGGTGTAACACCGTCACGAACTCCTTCATCAGTGTCAAATACAACTGTCTCTTTCTTCTTCTTAATCTCTACAGGAACGATTTCCTTCTTGAATGCTCCCTCTTTGATAGCTCTGCTTGCCTTCTGCTGGCTGTTTGCTGCAAACTCATCAAGCTCTTCTCTTGTAAGTCCCCACTGCTCAGCAACATTATCAGCAGTCTTAATCATATGATAGTCATTGAATGCATCCCAAAGAGCATCCTTAACCATAGTATCCACAAGAGCTCCCTGACTCTGGCTTGGCCAAGTCATTCTGTATCCGTAACGTCCCTGTGGAAGTGCAAATGGAGCCATTGACATATTCTCCATACCACCTGCAACAACGATATCAGCATCTCCTGCCTGAATCATCTGTGCAGCCATATTTACACAATTAAGTCCCGAACCACAAACTACGTTGATAGTAACTGCAGGAACCTCGATAGGAAGACCTGCCTTAATTGATGCCTGACGTGCTACGTTCTGTCCTAAACCTGCCTGGATTACACAGCCCATGTAAACCTGGTCTACCTTTTCAGGTGCAACGCCTGCCCTGTTAAGTGCTTCCTTAATTACTATTGCACCAAGCTCTGCTGCCGGTGTAGTGCTTAATGAACCACCCATAGTACCGATTGCTGTACGACATGCGCCTGCTAAAACTACTTTTTTTGCCATTTTCTATTCCTCCGTTTATCTTTTTTATCAAGAGAGATATCTCTTGACACCGATAACAATATAATACCATATTTGCATTTTTAAAGCAACACCATATACCTTGATTTTTTAATGTTTATCGCATTATGGGTGTGGCGGATTTGGCTCTTGGGTGTTTTATTTTTCTAATGTATGATGTATGTATAAGACTTCGGTGTTATGGGTTTGCCGAGAACGTGCTCTCGCTCGGATAAAAGCGTAGGGGATACTAAAATCAAAAGAAACGGAATATATAATTACTGTTCGTAAAATATATCCCGCTTCTTTTTCTTTAAGTACCCACGCTTTTATACGGTTCTCTTGCAAACCCATAATCCCTGCGTCTATTAACATACATCATACAAATGCACATTATTACGCCCAAGAGCCAAATCCGCCACACCAGCTCTAACATCACGAAAAATCGTGATGTTAGAGCTGAATTAAATTAGCAAAAATAAGTTTTATATTATTTTTTATAAGTAATCAAAGTCATTTTATCGTTAATTACCTCACCTATTCTTTTAAGTTCCATTATCATAATTCCACCGTTTTCCCATCTTCAAAGTAATAAATATTTTCCATTTTGTATCCATACTTGGAGCCAAAGACACTGATATGCGGTTCAAATGTAAAATATACCACATCGCCCAAGCAGGTTGTATTACCTTTTTCAATGTAAATTCTATCATTCTTTTGTTTAACAATCGAATGTCCTAAATTCCCCATAAAATCAAGATTAATATATCCATTATCTTCGATCACTTTATTCATATGGTAATATAATTCTTCAAAGGTTGTTTGTGGAGTTACAAATTCACGCATTTTCTTATGAAGTACTTTTTCCATAGCAATTCCATTTTTCCACTCCTCATTAGAACACTTTTCTTCATCTACAACTATTCCATTTTCCACAATTAGCGTTCGTGCATAATCTCCCCAGATATTATCACATTGCGGACTTAAATCTATGGTTATAATATCATTCTCATTTATTAACCTGTCACTTGTTTGATATTCTGTTCCCGATACTGATATCGTCGTTTCATCTCCCGAAAAGACAAATGCCCCTATATCCCAATACCAAAACGAATCCGCACCTAATTCCAATAACTTCTTTTCACATAATTCTCTTACATTAACAAGCGTCATTCCTGACTTTATGGTTTTTCTTGCGTATTCAATTGTATCCTTTGCAAGCTTTTGGACTTCTTTATATTCCATAGAATACCCTCCCTGCTTCATATGTTAATAATTAAAATATGAAATTATTTATTCAAAACGTTCAAGAATCGCCTCAAGTTTGTGCCACTTTAAACAACGACGCTTTAACTGACCACTTGTATTTTTCTTATTAATAATTCTATATAGTTTATTTGCCTTTGCTACAATTACATCCTGATTCTGCCTACAGAAATTTAACTGATCTATAACAAGATTCTTGTAATGTTTTGTCTTTTGACTATCCTGAGAATTAATTTTAACATCTACTTCTTTCAATATATCTTCACGAACAGGAATCATATTATTAAAATCTAAAACACCGATAAGTTTACCATCTGAATCAAGAATTTTATGAAAGTCTATATCGTTCTTCATAGCATTATGCTTTTCTTTTGGAGAGCTTAAAGGTATACAATACTGCTTATTATCACAAATAACAACAATACCTATAAACGGGCGAGTATCTTTCCCTGCCTGTGGGGATACTGAAAAAACTCGGTCATCCCCTTGATTATGGAGATTTCGTATGTATTTCATATTTACAGTATAAAGATTAAGACGCTTTTGCTGCATATATAAACCTCCAAATAACAAAGGGCTGTTCAAAAAAACAGCCCTTCAACTTCCACTTTAGCTGGAATGAATCCCTCACGGTAGGACTCACCGCTCTTACAACTGCCACTTCGATGGTTGTTCCATCCAGTAAGCCTCACTGCAATTACAACTGTCACTTCGATAAATAAATACCCAGTAGACCTCACTGCTTCATTTATATTATAGTCCTATAAATCTATATATGTCAAGATTGTTTAAATTTTTAGTTACCCTTCCGCATTTGTATAACGGGCTGTATCACAATTAAAATCATATATGCAAATGTCACAATAGGAAATCCGAATAACGTAACGTCAAATAAGAATTCCGGTTTCATATTATCTACCAGACCAAGCAGTGCAAGATTACAAAATACAAGGGCGACCAGCATTCCAAATGCGAAAACAAGTGCAATAATGCATAATCCGACAATATGTAAAGTATTATAATTCTTAATCTCCTCCTGCATGTTTTTCCAGAAGCGACCGTATGCGACAATCAAAAAGGCAAAAAACAAAACATGCCCTAATATGTAAAAGAAAAGATTATAACGGTAATTCGAGCCTGCAAACATAAAGCTCGAATAATCTCCTTCGTATTTTCTTCCGATAAATTGAATCAGATTTGTAACAACTGCGATAAATACCGCTTTTAGCAAGAACAGACACTCTTGTCCGACAAACTTCAAAAAATCTTTATTATCCGACACACTCTCACCCCGCCTTCATTACTGCATCAATTATATTTCAACCATGATATCACCATACACAAGCTTTTTAATTTTCATCTTTAACCTTTCAGTTTTCAAAAAGCAATTTATACATCGGATGTTATCACAACCTCTTCAGCCACATATTTTCTTGCAGTTCCGGCACCGGTTGCTACAACAAGCTCAGGCTTCTCCATCTTCCTCACTCTTACCCCTGTCTTTTCTTCTATAAGAGTATCCATTCCATATATCTTACTGCCTCCTCCGGATAAAACAATACCGAATTCAGCTATATCATTTACAAGTTCAGGCGGAGTTACCTCAAGCACATTTTTGATTGCATCAACAATCTGGTCTGCCACCTCCCCAGTAGCTTCTTCTATTTCTGAAGAATGAACCGGAAGTTTCACGGGAAGTCCTTTCATTAGTTCTTTACCCTTGGCATATCCAAGTGCATCCTGAGCTCTCGGATATACAGAGCCAATTTCTATCTTAAGCTGTTCTGCCGATACATCCCCTAATTCCACTCCGTATTTTTTGCGTAAATACTTAATTATGGCATCATCAAAATCACAACTTGCCACTCTTATGGATTTACTGCTGCTTATAGCGCCCTTTGACACTACAGCTATATCAGTAGTTCCACCGCCTATATCAACAAACATATGCCCCTTTGGACTGTCAATATCAACATTAGTCCCTATGGCGGCTGCAAAAGGTTCCTCAAGAACATAGACCTTCTTAGCCCCTGTACGGTATACAGCATCACAAGCAGCTTTTTTTTCAACCTGTGTCACTCCGCTTGGAACGCATACACATATAGTAGGCTTGCCCCATATTTTTCTTTGTTCTATAGCATTTCTTACATACGCCTTTATCATTCGTTCGGTCAGGGTGTAATCAGATATGACACCTTTGGTAATAGGTCTTACAACTTCTATTTCCTCAGGAGTCTTGCCAATCATCTTCTTAGCCTTTGTTCCAACCGCTATTATTTTTTTTGTTTTAACTTCATAAGCAACTACTGAGGGCTGATTAACGACTATCCCCTTATCCTTTATATATATTACCGTATTACACGTTCCCAAATCAATTCCTATATCAATATTAACCATAATCTTACTCCTAATTTTTATCTATATGTAAGTAATTATAATCATTACAAATATCCAAACGATTAACTAATATATTTAAAAATAAAAATGTGCCGATATTCATAACATAATCATTATAAACATCAGCACATTTTTTTTCAATTCCTAATTAATGTTATTTGAAATCAGCAGCCAATAACTTCTTATCGTTACTTCCCTTTGATTTCTCTCTTTCTTCACATTTTGATATAGCATCATCAACAGCTTTAAGCATTCTGTCAATGTTTCCGGACTCCATAGCCATAAGCATATTCTTTATTATACTATCTATGTCGTCGTCAGCCTTAAATCCTCTCTGTTCAATATATCCCTTGGCTATACCAACCATATCCTTATCCTTAAGACTGTTAATCTTGATAGTATTTTCGAATTTTCCTGTGCTTTCCTTTACATCTCTTAAAAGTCGCTTGATGGAATCCTGCTCGCCTGTAAGTATCATTATAATATCATTATTTTCAGGTGCAGTAAGTGTAAGTAATTCTCTTAGTCTGTCAGCTGCTATAAGTCCTGAACTTTCAACTACAAGACAGCCACCCTTAAGTTTGGTCATAGCATCTGCAAGCTTAACCTTGTTAAGAGCTGAAGCCTTAATCTTGGCTATAGTCTTTGCTTTACATACACCCATATCATAGAAACTTCTTGCAAAATCTTCACCTACGCTGGTAAGTCCAAATCCATGTTCACCCATCAGAATCATATTTCTATCTGCTCCGGTCTTCTTGGATACATCTTCAAATGTTGACACAATCTTATCACCGAGTACATCTACCTTAGTGTATTTTACAAGATACGATGCCGCAATAGGAAGTCTTCCTGCATTAAATGTCTTAACATCAAGTTTCAATGTATCAGCAGCTTTAACAGCTTTCTCAGCTTCCGCAATTGCCTTCTTAGCTTCTTCAGCCTCCTTGTTTATTGCTTCAGTACTCTTCTTAGCATTTTCAAGAGCACTCTCGGCTTCCTCTAATGCTTTATTATCAGCAGTCTCGGCTTCTTTTCTAAGCTTCTCTGCGTCAGCCTTACCCTTAATAAACTCATCAAGCTCTGTCTTAGCAGTAGCTATTGCCTTTTCAATATCCTCAGCATCTATCTTAGCTGCAGCATCTTCTTCTGCCTTAAGCTTATCAGCAGCTTCTTTTGCTTTCTCAGTCTCAGCTTCAATCTTCTTACCGGTTTCTTCAACATTCTTAGTCTCAGCTTCGACCTTTTTATTAGCTTCTTCTACACCCTTTACAGCAGCTGTCTCGTTAGCCTTTGCTTCTTCAAGTTTCTTAGTTGCTTCTTCAACTGCCTTCTTTGCTGCCTCAACCGCCTTTTCAGCAGTAGTAACTTCTTTCTTTGCAGCCTCTTGTGCTTTCTTGGCGTCATCAAGAAGCTTAGCCCTCTCGTCTGCCTCAGCCTTAGCCTTAGCCTCAAATTCAGCTCTCTTCTTAGCACGTTCATCAGCCTTCTTTTTAGCTGCCTCTTCTGCTTTAGTCTTAGCTTCTTCTTCAGCTTTCCTTAAGCTCTCTTCTTTCTCATTTTCTTTTACGGCCTCATTAAATCGTTTCTTCTTATTTTCCTCAAGAGTCTTCTTTAAGGTCTCACTGTTCTTAACAGCAGCTTCTTCTGCTTTCTTAGCTTCTTCAAGCTTCTTATTAATTTCTTCTGCTTTCTTCTTAGCTGCGTCAACTTCTTTCTGAGCCTCTGCCTTAGCTTTTGCTCTGGCTTCTTCTTCTGCCTTACGTCTTGCTTCCTCAGCGGCTTTTTTGCGTTCTTCTTCAAGAGCTTTACGTTTAGCCTCTTCTTCTGCCTTCTTCTTTGCAGCCTCTTCTGCTTTCTTCTTAGCTGCCGCTTCAGCACGTTGCTTTGCCTGAGCTTCAGCAATACGTCTTTCTCTCTCATTAGCACTTTGCTCAGCAGCCTTTAATTTATTTCTCTGAGCCTCAGACTTCTTAACAGCTTCCTCTGCAGCGGATACCTTCTTTGCCGAAGCTTCCTCCGCTTTCTTCTTAGCAGCCTCTGTTGCAGCTTTCTTACGCGCCTCTTCCTCTGCAAGTTTCTTGTTAGCTATATCCGTCTTGCTCTGCTTTACCTCATTAGACTGTTCAGATGATTTATCAGAAGATTTGTCATCATAATCTGCAAACTTTGATATCTCTGCACCTAATGAATCATCATCCTCATCAATATCATACATACTTCCGCCTGCTTTTGCAGCCTTCGCTCTATCAGGTACGATATCTATGGAATCGTCACCCTTAGCTTTCTTATCCTCTGTATTTGATGCTTTCCAGCCAGCCTCATCAGATATTACGGTTGTATCTCCATCCTTGGTAAAGCTTATGCCATCTTCTTCAACAGCATCATCACCTATAATCTTGACAGAATCAGAACCGCCAACAACTTTCTCAGGACGAAGCTTAGCTTTCTCCGCAGCTTTTGCCTTCTCAGCAGCAGCCTTCTCAGCAGCAGCTTTTGCTTCTGCCTCTGCTTTGGCCTTAGCTTCAGCAGCTTTTGATTCTTCAGCCTTCTCTTCATCAGACTTTATCGCTTTATTCTCTTCTGTCTTCTTGCTATCATCAATATTAAGCTTTAAGCCAAGACCGCCTTTACTTTCAGTCTTTTTAGAACCAAGACCGCCGTCCTTAGATACAGGATCAGAAAGTGACTTACCTGACTTATCAGGTTGTATTCCTACACTCATACCAAGACCTTCTGATTCTTTTTCTGCCTTGGTCTTTTCAGCCTTAGATTCTGCTTTCTTATCATCTTTTGCCTTTACCTCTTCAGCTTTGGTCTCTTCAACCTTTTCTTCCTCAGGTTTAGCTTCTTCTTTTGCAGGCTCTTCATATTCAAGTCCATGCTCAGCAGCATATTTACGCCTTTTCTTTTCTTCAATTTTAGCTAAGTCCTCAGCTGATAATGTCTTATATTTTGGCTTATTATCGTCAGAGTCGGAAGAATCAGAAATATCAACACCTGCCATTCTGGCAGCTTCCTGTTCTTTTTTTAATTTGGCAGCCTTAGCAGCCTTTTCCTTTTCCACCTGTGCTCTAACAGCAGCAATCAATGCTTCTCTTTGATCAACAGCCACTATGTTTTCCCCCTTTCAGTAACATAATCTGACATATCATCTATATTCTTTCATTTTTCTTAAAATTATTTTCTTATCTTCACCTATCTTTAAAGAATTTTTCAATTCTTTACGTGAAATGGAATTTGCCTTATCTTCTATATCCGTCTTAATACCCGAAGAAGATGTTACTGTACTTTTTGTACTTCCCAAATCAATTCCGAGTGAAGCAAGAAGTGCCTCAGTTTCCTTTTGTAACTGTGCTTCCTTCTCTAAGTTTTCGCTTATCTTACTTTGCCTGTCATTCATAACTTCATTAAAATTATTCTTGATTTCAGGCTTGTCATTGTGATAATTCGGAAACAGCGAAGATCTAAACACAGGAAATTCAAGCTTTTTCTCTTTATTCTCATTCTTGATTTTTTCTTTCTCAAGTCTGAACAATTCGCTTAAATCTTCCTCTTCATATTCTTCTTCAACCATCTCATCTTCTTCCGGAGCCGCTTCAATTACTTCCTCTACTTCCTCAGAAACTCCTTCAACTTCCGGAGATGTTTCGATAACTTCTTCAGTTATTTCCTCAACTGTCGTTTCAACTTCCGCCTCAACCTCAGAATCTGTAACTTCCTCTAAATCGGTTGTTTCCTCTGTAATCTCGGTTTCAGTCTCTGTAATCTCTTCGAAGATTTCCTCTTCTTCTGTCTCAATTACATCCTCTGTCACTTCATCGGATTGAGTGACTTCTTCTATTTCTTCTATTTCTTCAGTTTCAGTGACTTCTTCTGTCTCATCCTCTGCAACTGAGGATTCATCCTTTATTTCCTCAAAATCAGATTCCTCTGTAATCTCAGTTTCAGCCTCTGTTATCTCTTCGAAGACTTCCTCTTCTTCTGTCTCAATTACATCCTCGACTGTCTCCTCAGACTCAGTTGTCTCCTCAATCTCAGTTGTCTCCTCAACTGAATCATTAACTTCTGCCTTAACCTCTGAATCTGTCTCTTCTTCTAATTCAAAATCATCCTCTGTTACTGATTCTGCTTCGATATCTGCTTCGATTACTTCCTCTGTATTTGAAACTTCTTCCTTTATTTCTTCAGAATCGGATTCCTCTGTTATTTCCGTTTCAGTCTCTGTAATTTCTTCAAAGACTGCCTCTGATTCTGCCTCAACCACATCCTCAACTGATTCCTCGACTTTTGTCTCGATTTCCGCTTCGACCGCTTCGACTGCTTCCTCTGCATCTTCTTCGACCACAGCCTCAACCTCTGTCTCAGAATCTACAATTTCTTCGATTTCCTCAAATACATCATCGCTAAATTCTTCTGTAACAGCTTCTGTATTCTCAGTCATTTCAATATAATTATCAACTGATGTATCAATTGAACCAAATTCGTCATTTTCCGGAGTTGAGAAATCGTCTATTTCATATTTTTCGTCTTCATCTTCATCTAAAGAAATATCTGCTGCTTCAAATAAAACTCCGGACTTTTTATTTATCTGCTCTGTATCTGACTGAACATTATCTTCATTTGAAACATTTTCCTTTAAGTGTAAATCTTCGATAGTATCAGATTCAGCCTCAAATTCATCACCGGAATCCTCCTCCGAAAAATCAGTGAAGTCATCAGAAAAATTATCCAAATTATTATTTATTTCATCAACATTCTTATGCATTTCAAAATCCTCATTACCAGGAATTTCAGCTGTAGTTTCAGTTATATTTTCAACCGGTTCGGATTCAATGTCCGCAGCATCCGAAATCTTCGTTTCTGAATCGGACACAGTCTCCGTATCTTCATCGGCTAAAGACATAACCTCCGGCTCGTTATCTGCCTCAGATACTTCTTTCTCCGGTTCTTCTTTAATCTCCACCGTTTCCTGTTCTGACTTTGCCTCTGTCTCAGCCTCGACAGACTCTGATTTAGCTTCGACTGTTTCTGTACTGCTTTCTTCTTTATTCTTATCCCTCACGAACAGTTTTCTGAAAAAGCCTGTTGTTTTTTTCTCCTTTTCTTCAGAGTCCGACTCAGAAGCAGACTTCTTATTTTCTTCACTGTCTAAATCATCCGAAGCCTTTCCTTCTTCATTCCGGGAATCAAGGTTTTCATTATCTGTCTGTTCGGAATTTAAATCATCTTCCTTTTTATTTCTTCTTTTTTTGTTCTTATAGTTTTTTTCATCCTCATCATCAATAATCTCTATAATCTCTGCTTCTTTTGGATTAATTCTAAGCTCATCAGCTTCAAATAACAATTTTTCTTCTTTACGAAGTTTTTCCTGTTTTGGATCATCATCTTCCTCAACAATTTTATTGAAACTATAAAACAGACTTTCTGCTATACTTTCATCATCTTTTATTGAAGCAATAATCTTGCTGTTTTTACTGTTCTTAAATGTAGCAAGATATTCATCGACGAGGTTTTTCTTTATATCTTCATCAATATCATCTTTATCCTCCATGCACAAAAGAAGGAATACTTCAAAACTCCAATCATAATCCAAATTATCTATATAATACGGAACAATGTAGTCCTCAAGTTCTTTCGGAGACTTGCCACAATACTTATCATATATATAATTCAGCTGCTTAGTTTCCATGCTGTCATAATCAGCATCAAACATATAAATCTCATAATATTTTTCAACAAGAGATTTATATCCCATTCTCATATATAAATCTATTAATGAAAATATTATTCTTTTTGCCGCCGGTGTAAGTTTACGAGCCATAAGCAAGGTTTTTCTGGCGTCTTTATACCTCTTTGATTTTATGAAAATCTCACCACAAAGTCGTAAGAATTGAGGATTAAGAGATTTTGAAAGGTCCTGACTGTCTATTATATCCAAAGCCAAGCTATATTCTCTTTGATTAGCCAACTCTTTAATTTTATTAACACTAGCCATACTAAGACCGGAACCCATTAAAATCTCACCCCAAACATAATCTCTTTTATTTAATGACCTTCAAATACCTTTTCAACTTTTTCAATAACGGTATCCTTCATATTACCTCTTGTTTTTTCATACTGTAATCCGGATTCCATAATTTCCAGAAGTTCCATTCTGTATTCACTGTCGATTTCCTTTATGTATTCCATAAGAACATCCTTTATTTCTATTACATATTCTTTTGTCTGCATCTTTGCAATCATTTCATCAGGATTGAACTTGGATGTACTCTTCATATCTTCCTGCTTACGTGAACAAATCATACACTCATCAGCACCCGCTTCATTAACATATCCACAGTTACAGGTCCATATCATACCGTCAGTCTTATATTTCTCTACTGCGTCTATACCTCTCTTCTCCTTAAGAGCAATAAGCCTGTGCATAGGCATTGTAACATTAACCGGCAAATCATTTACAGCAAATACGCCTCTGCTTGTAACATATTTTGATATTGTAACTTTTGAATCTTTTATCAATAATATGTCCTTAGCCGGAAGTTTACATTCAATTTCATTTGATTCTATCTGAGTTATATTTCCTTTTTCGAATACAAAGTCAAGGTTTTTAAGTAACAACTTCTCTTCATAAAGGTTGGTCAGCTCAACATCTGCCCGGATTGCCCTGATGTCATCCATATTGTAATTATAAAACCATGCCGATATTGTCACACCTTTGCTGTTTCCGTTTAATAATACCTTAACCGGTCTTGGTACAAGTCTGTTATAGTAATTTGTTACATATAAATCCTTAGAAACAATCTGTTCGCTTGTCTCCTTCTTAACAAGTTTTACCGCTGTTCCGGTTGCAATTGTTCCTACTGAATAATTTGCAAACTGTGTATAATTAAGCTGCAGACCTACTATAGCATCCGCACCTTTCTTAGAAGCTACTCTCTTTAACTTCTCCAAAGCTATGCCGTTTACCTGTTCAAGATTGGCTGTGAGTTTTTCACTTTCAGAGTCAGACGCTTCGGTAACACCTGCCACGAAGCCTTTCAGAAAATTAGAGCCTAAAACTGTCTCTCCACTAACAAATCCCAAATACTCCGTAATTTCATACCCCTCAATAACCGAACCCGTCGTAACCAATATATCTGCCATAATAGAATACCTCCCTGAATATAATGATAATAAAAAATCCTCGTAAAATTATATCACATATAAATACTTTTTAAAAGTATTTTTGTTTATTTTACACAATTTTTTTCAATGTTACTATTAAAATTCCTTAGGACTTATGTTCTCGTATTTATAAAAATAGTATTCAACACTGAAATATGTATGTTCCTCACTGTCTGCAACAACTCTCCAGTTGTCCATCTTATCAAGATTAGGGAAATATGTATCTGCTTCGTAATTATAATCAATCTTAGTCACATGTGCATACTTACAATAATCGAGCAGCATCTCATATATACTTCCGCCTCCTATTACAAATATGTCCCTGTCCTTATATCCCTTGAGACATTCAAAAAGTTCATCCTTGGAATGTACGACAACAGCCCCGTCAACCTTGTAGTTCGTATTTCGGGAAAATATTATATTATCCCTGCCTTTAAGAGGCAGTCCATTCGGAAAAGTAGCAAGAGTTTTTCTTCCGAGTATGACCACTCCTCCCATCGTTATATTCCTGAAGAACTTATGATCCTCAGGTATTGACACCAGCAAATCACCCTTGCTGCCTATCGCCCAATTATTATCTACCGCAACTATCAAATCCATCTTGTACCCTCTCTTTGTTCTAAACTATAAAACTTACTATGTGTTAAACAACTGCTACACACTATACTGCAATCGGTATATTCTCTATCTGAGGACCGGTCTTATAATCCTCGATAGTTATATCATCAGTGGTGAAATCATAGAAATCCTTTATATCGGGATTAAGCGTAAATTTTGGTGCCGGATATACAGGTCTTGCTATAAGCTCTTTGACTATATCAATGTGTCTGTCGTAGATATGTGCATCCGCTATAACATGCACCAATTCTCCCGGTTTAAAGCCTGTCACTTGCGCCATCATATAAACAAGTACAGCATATTGAACTACATTCCAGTTATTTGCTGCCAGAACATCTTGTGAACGCTGATTCAAAATAGCATTAAGCCTGTCCCCCGTAACATTGAAAGTAACACTGTATGCACAAGGATATAAATTCATCTCACTAAGATCCTGATGTACATATAAATTCGTCATTATCCTTCTGCTGTAAGGATTATTTTTCAAATCATATATAACCCTGTCCACCTGATCCATCATTCCTTCTTTATATTTGTGCTTTACACCCATCTGATATCCATATGCCTTGCCTATTGAACCGTCTTCATCAGCCCATGCATCCCATATATGACTTTTTAAATCGTTGACATTGTTAGATTTTTTCTGCCATATCCAAAGCATCTCATCAACTGCCGATTTAATATATGTCTTTCTTAATGTAATGGCAGGAAATTCCTCAGCAAGATTATATCTGTTTACTACTCCAAAGCGTTTTATAGTATAGGCATAGGTGCCATCTTCCCATTTAGGTCTGACCTTCTCGCCCTCAGTACTGTACCCGTTTTCAATAATATCTTTACACATTTTGATAAATAAATCGTCTGCTTTACTCATTTTTTTATCCCTTTCATTTAATTTTTTTAACCTTTGGATACAACAAAATTATCCTTTGAAAATTTATATAAATATGCTACCATTCTATGTAATACGGAGGTGACTTTCACCATGTCATACAATAACTTCGGTTTACATCTTAAAAGAATCCGCAAACACCGTAATTTAACACAGTTAGATGTATCGAAAATGCTGGGTATATCCCGACAGGCATATTGCAATTACGAACAAGGTATACGTGTTCCGGATCCGGATACTCTGGCATCTCTGTCAATTATATTAGATGCAAACCTTTTTATATATTTTATGGAATCTGCCATAAATACGCATAGTATAAGAAGAGAAAGCGATATTCCCATTGAAGAATATTCATCTCTTATTAATATTTACTCCAATCTGTCATTATCAGAAAGATTTCATCTTTTAGATAATATGCTTCCTAATAAATCAGAAAAGGGGAATAATAATGCAAAATAAAAAATTTGCCAGTCTGCTCAAACAAAAGCGGGAAAATGCGGGACTCACACAATATGAAGTCGCAGATGCATTAAAAATATCCCGAACCTCATACGCATTTTATGAGGCTGCCGGCAGGATGCCGTCCGTTGAAACAATATTAAACATCTCTAAGTTTTATCAGATTAACCCTATGGAACTATTGTGTTCTTTTATTCCAAAAAACAAATGGGAAACGGACCCACAGTATAAAAATTTCAGATGCTATGGCAGCGACACTCTTACGCCACAGGATCAGCAATTATTATACAATTATAATCAACTTAACAAACAGCAAAAAGAATTGGTAAATACTCTTATCAAATCTTTTTTCTAAAATACTATTAATTATTTTACTATATAAATTAAGTATCTACAAGTTATTTTTACCTGAAGCAATTATCTGTCATGTCCATTTTCTCTCTGATTTTTACTGAATATGCAGCCACAATAATTTTGTCTGTAAAGGTTATATTCTTTGGATAACAGGATAGACCTCGCATAGCCGTTTTTTTTCTTAAAATCGCTGTACATATAATCAATATCAAGTTCTTTTGAAAGCCTTGCACCTATTTCATTTAACCATTCAGCATTTTTATGAGGACTGATAGATAATGTGGTGGTAAATAAATCAAAATCATTCTCCTTGGCATATCTTGCAGCCTCTCTCATCCTGAGTTCATAACACTTATAGCATCTTGCACCCCTCTCCGGTTCATCTTCTAACCCCTTGGAAATCTCCCAAAAAGCTTCCGGATTGTATTTTCCTTCAATTATTTTTACATTTCTTGCAAATGGTGCTTCATTTATAAACCTTTTTATCTCATTAACTCTTTTCTCATATTCATCGTGTTCGGTAATATTGGGATTATAATAAAAAACCGTTATTTCATATTGATTTTCAAGAAACTCAAGCACGTGTGAGCTGCATGGAGCACAGCAGGCATGAAGCAGTAATTTTTCTTTTTCCATATTTTTCCTCTGATTTTTATTATTTTTTATATTTTTTTCATTTTTATTTGCATTTTTGAATTGACTTTGTAATTAATATACAATATACTATTCTTAGGAAATAAGGATAGTGGTATTTAATAACAATTATATTCATTTGTATAATTCTTATCAAGTATTAAAATCCATTTTCAATAGGAGGTAATTACAATGACAGTAGATCAGGCTGTAAAGAAATTCAAATTAGAGCCGCTTAATGTTTATACTGCTAAGGCAAAAGCTAAAGAGTTGAACGTTGATGAGGTTTTATATATGAATGTTCAGAAAAACAAATATGCTTATGTGGTAAAAGACGGTCCTCGCGGATATATGCTCTATCAGGATGAGAAGAGCTTATACACTAAGATGTATAAGGGACTTAAGATGACGCCATTAGAACCATAATTTTAATAGATGACAAAATATACATAAGTCGGACTTGTCATTTCAGGTCCGACTTGTTTTTTGTTTCAAAAATGAATGTTCTTATCAAACCTTCAATATAGACACATACAAGACTAAGCAACGACCAGAGGAGTGAATACAAAAGACAAATCTGTCCATACAGATTATATCTCAATCCGGAATAACTCCATACATTCATATCAAATATCATATTAACCAATACTCCCGTTATAAATTCAAGACTTGTAATAATAAGTCCACCGTAAAGCATAATCTTAAAAATCATCTTCCAAATACTGTCTTCTTTTATTATAATTTTTCTTCCGACTCTGCCAACCAGCAAAAAGCACAAGCCTCCGCAGATAATCATGGAGTAATGAGAATAATTTCTGAATGCTATTTCAAGATAAAAATAAAAAAGTCCCCCGGTGCACCATATAATAAGATCTTCAATAATGTTGCCATAACTTATTTTTCTGTATACTTTCTTCATAATTAATTTTCCTGTCATAGTTGTTATATATATTTTGCACCTAATTATTTTTATTATACAATACATTAAAAAATAAGACTTATGTCCCAACACCAGCACATAAGTCTTATTTAAATTACTTTTCTATCTTATTTTTAAATATCCTTTTTATATACTCCTGATTCTTATCATCAAGTTCTAAAACAACCGCTGTAGTCTTATTCTTTTCATTCATCATAAAGGCATACCATCTGTAAGAATTATCCGGTTCCTTAGTTGTGTAATCCTTTACTGACATTTTAGTATTAATATCAAGCTCATTCTGAAACTTATCGGAATTATATTGGAGTATTCTCTGGACATTCTCTTCACCCACCTCGCATACATTCTTTCTGCTTGACTTAGAGATAATTTTTGCCACCTCAAAATCACCGTTTGTGAATATATACTCATATTCATAGTCGAGTCCTCTTTTGGCAAAATATGATGCGACGCATCCAAGAAGCAACAGCAAAAATCCTATTCCTATATTCATAAGAACCATTAATGCTAATCCTATCATCGCAAGGGTAATCGCCCCTGCAAATAAAGTATACTCCTTGGAAGTAGGTTTTATCGGCAGTATTTGTTCTGTATAATTATCCATTTCTAATCACCTGTCATCATTCATTCTGAAATGATTCGTCTATAGCTTTAGCAGCCTTCTTGCCGGCACCCATTGCTAAAATAACTGTTGCGGCTCCGGTAACGGCATCACCGCCTGCATATACATTCTTGCGTGTACTTTCATTAGTTTCCTCATTAACTATTATACCGCCCCACTTCTCAGTCTCAAGTCCTTCAGTAGTCTGTCTGATTAGCGGATTAGGCGATTGTCCTATAGCTATAACAACTGTCTCGACATCTATCACATAGTTAGAACCTTCTATCGGCTCAGGTCTTCTTCTGCCTGAGGCATCAGGCTCACCAAGTTGCTGCTTGATAACTTCTATACCCTTAACCCATCCGTCTTCACCGATAATCTTGGAAGGATTATTCAAAAGCTTAAAGATTACTCCCTCTTCTTTAGCATGTTCAACCTCTTCAGCTCTTGCAGGTATTTCTTCCTCACTACGTCTATATATGATATATACTTCCTCAGCACCGAGTCTCTTTGCAGTTCTTGCTGCATCCATTGCCACATTACCGGCACCTACTACGGCAACTCTCTTGCCCACCTTGACAGGAGTCGGAGCTTCGCCCTTCTTATATCCCTTCATAAGATTAACTCTTGTAAGAAATTCATTTGCGGAATAAACTCCTAAGAGATTCTCTCCCGGTATTCTTAAAAAGTTCGGAAGGCCTGCTCCTGTTCCCAAAAATACTGCTTTAAAACCTCTCTCAAATAAATCATCTACCGTAAGTGAACGACCTACAACAACATTAGTTTCAATCTTAACTCCTACGTCTGTTACATTCTCCAGTTCCTTTGCAACAAGCGCCTTAGGTAATCTGAACTCAGGAATACCATAACTTAGCACTCCGCCTGCCTTATGAAGAGCCTCAAATATAGTCACATCATAACCTTTTTTCGCCAGTTCGCCTGCACAGGTAATACCGGAAGGACCTGAACCGACTACAGCTACCTGTATACCGTTCTTTTTGATATCAGGATTGGACTTAAGCCCCTGCGCCATATGATAATCCGCAACAAATCTTTCAAGACGTCCTATGGATACAGGTTCACCCTTAATACCTCTTACACACTTACCCTCACACTGGCTCTCCTGAGGACATACACGACCACATATTGCAGGAAGTGCATTCTCACTTGTAATAATCTCATACGCTTTCTCAAATTCACCTGCTGCTACCTGCTCTATAAATCCGGGAATCGGGACATTGACAGGACAGCCGCTTACACAAGGCTTATGTTTACAGTTCAGGCATCGAGTTGCCTCCTCTATAGCCATCTCAGCAGTATATCCGGTTGCAACTTCTTCAAAATTTTTATTTCTTACATCAGGTTCCTGCTGCGGCATAGGAACCTTAGTCATACTCATATTAGGCATATTCTTACTCTCCAATCTTCATCATACACTCATGCTCTTCTTCCTTGAAGAAAGCCTGTCTTTTGATACACTCATCAAAGTCTACTAAAAATCCATCGAAATCAGGACCGTCTACACAGGCAAACTTAGTCTCTCCTCCGACAGTTACTCTACAACCGCCACACATACCGGTTCCATCTATCATAATCGGATTAAGTGAAACTGCTGTAGGAAGATTAAGTTCCTTAGTCGCAAGTACAACAAACTTCATCATAATAAGAGGTCCAATAGCTATGGCATGATCATACTTTTCACCATTTGCCACAAGTTCTTTAAGCTTATCTACACCAAAGCCTTTTCCTCCGAGACTTCCATCATCAGTCATTATGTATACATTATCACAGAACTCTCTGAACTTATCTGCAAATATTACATACTCTGCGGAACGTCCACCGATTATGACATCAACCTTAACACCCATTTCTGCAAGCTTTCTCAGCTGCGGATATAACGGAGCTGCTCCAAGACCACCTGCTATACCGACAACCCTGTTCCATTCCTTTTTAAGTGGAGCAGGCTGACCCAACGGTCCTACAAAATCCTCAAAATAATCTCCTTCTTCGAGATTACCCATAAGTTTTGTTGAATATCCTATCATTTGAATTACAACTGTTACCGTATTCTTTTCTCTATCATAATCTGCTATGGTAAGTGGGATTCTCTCTCCATCCTCATCAAGTCTTACAATTACGAACTGACCGGCTTCACACCTTCCGGATACATAGGGTGCCTCAACCTCTAACAATATAACATCACGGTTCAAAATTTCCTTTTTAACAACCTTATACACTTAGAGCATCCTCCATTC
>JAFTFE010000116.1 GCA_017449765.1 Lachnospiraceae bacterium
AACGGCAAAGAAATGAAGGTTGCAGATGTAATCCGTGAATTAAACAGACTCGGTGGCAAGCATGGTGTAGGTATCGTTGATATCGTAGAAAACCGTGTAGTCGGAATGAAGTCACGTGGCGTATATGAGACTCCGGGCGGAACAATTCTTATGGAGGCTCACAAGCAGCTCGAGGAGCTTATTCTTGACAGAGATACTCTTGCATATAAGAAGCTTATAGCTGATAAGTTCGCTGATATGATATATGAAGGAAAGTGGTTCTGCCCACTTCGTGAAGCACTCCAGGCTTTCGTTGAGAGCACTCAGGAGCGTGTAACCGGTGAGGTTAAGTTCAAGCTCTACAAGGGCAACATCATAAAGGCAGGTACTACTTCACCATACTCACTTTATTCAGAGGAGCTTGCATCCTTTACAACCGGTGAGTTATACGACCACAAGGATGCTGAAGGCTTCATCCACTTATTTGGTCTTTCAATGCAGGTTCGCGCAATGCTTGATCAAAAGAGGGATAAATAAAGATATAATAAAATCAGGTAACAGCAAAACGCTGCAACGGAATCGTTGCAGCGTTTTATTATATGAACATCGCCATATAAAGAGGCATGACTATTTTTTTATCATTAATGCCGATATTACCTGATATTAATTTATATCCAAAAGGTATATCATCTTTTTCAAGAAGTCTATTAAGAGATATGGTAGAATTATTATTAGCTTTAACCTCAATAGGAATAACCTTGGCATCAACAGTAATTAAAAATTCTATTTCCAATGAACCATCGGTATTACGATAATAGCTTGGTTTATGTCCACTTTTGCTTAACATATCTATCACAAGATTTTCGTATATACCACCCTTCACATTTCCTTTAATTGTATTATCTATAATCGCTTTTTTCATATCAAATCCATACATCGCAACAAGAATACCAATATCAGACGAATACATCTTATATTGATTATCTTTTTCATATGCATTAAGCGGGAAATCAGGGGTTGAAACATTGTGACACATTTTTATAAAGCCTGCATCCCTTAGCCACTCAATACTATTTTCATATTTTCGAGCTGTTGCTTTGTTTTCCACAATCGAAAATTGAAATTTTTTATTTTCTTTAGAAAGCTGCTTCGGAATAGACAGATATGCATTTTTCACCTTAGGTTTTTCAGTATTGGTTGCATATTTTGAAATATCATCATAATAACTATCTAAAATCATTTGCTGAATCTTGTGTACTTCACCAAAATGATGAGTATTAACAAATGTTTCTACAACAGCCGGCATGCCTCCAATAGCCATATATTCTCTAAGCAATGCAAACATTTTTTCATTTACAGCGTCAGGCACTTTTTCTTTCTTATCAAAGTATTCACGAAGAACTGCAATCTTTTCCTTATCATATCCCATCGCCCATAAGAATTCCTCAAAATCCAAAGAATACATCTCAATTTGTTCTTCATATCCAACAGGTATGGATGTAACCTCCTTATATCTGATACCCAAAAGCGACCCTGATGCTATCACATCGAATCGGTCATCCAAAGCAAGGAATTTTAACGCTGTTCTTGCATTTGGACATTCTTGAATTTCATCCAAGAAAATCAGAGTGTTTTTTTCATTGAATTTTGATTCAGGCATAACCAAAGATATTCTTTTGTATATTTCCTCTGCAGACAACTCTCCTTCAAAAATATCCTTTGCCTGCGGATTTTCTATGAAATTAATATAAATATAACTTTTATAGTTATCTCGTCCAAACAAATCTATAATATATGTTTTTCCAATTTGCCTTGCACCTTTTACAAGAAGGCATGATTGGTTTTTTTTGTTTTTCCATTCCAACAAAACATTATAAAACTTACGTTCAAGCATAAAAAGCCCCCTTTTTGTTAATTTTAGCATAAAATCGGAGGCTTTTCAATTCAAAAATGCATATTTTAGGTATCTTTTTTGAAAAAGAAATACATATTTTTAGACTATTTTCAGAATAAAAATGCATATTTTTAGAAGTATTATGTCAACCATTTATAAAATTATACCCCTTTTATCATTTCTATTAAAGGTATAATGGGTATAATTACTATTAACTATTTTCTAACATCTCAGTTGCAGTTATATGACTACTGCTTCAGAAAGAATTTCTATTTTTTATCTTTATCAATTTCAAGTAAATTTAATACATTTATCGCACCTTCTATCTTCCCGTTAACATATCCCTGCCATCTTTCTTTAGCCAATATTTCTTTTATCTCTTTTTCATATTTTTCAGATATCATATTAGTGTTTCTTCTCCTTTACATAATATTCTTTGATTCTTATATTTTTAATCTAAAAATTCTATTTTTTTGTATGTTCCCAAAACCGCAACATCAGGTACCTTTGCCTTTCCTTCTCTTAAATTATTCCTCTCCAGACATTCAGACACCGATGACTGAAAATAATACCCTATAATTTTATATCCATTATCTTTTGCAGACTCTATGTACCTTTCCCTGTCTTCTGCAGTCGGATTAGTATTATCCATTACAAATGGTAATTCTTTTTTTAAGCAATCATCAAGTAATATTTTTTCCTTTATCATACTAATATTATCAAAATAACTACTGATAGTTTTCCTATAAAAAATTATAATACATATAATTCCGATATCTGTCACTAAACCGTAAGTATATTTTTTACAAAGCTTACTTCTAATCCAAAAATATAGGCTCATTGTCCAATATATTTTGCACAAGAATTTTCACCGTAAAAATTGGAAATTTACTTCAGTTTCTTATTGCTTTCTATTCATAAACGCAGGTTCCATATATTCAATACTTCCCCGGGATATTCCTAAACCTTTTGCTATGTCTTTATAGTCTGAAACAACCTTCAACATATTCCCTATTATTTCTTTTGCTTCATCATGCTTTAATCCAAACTGATTTGCAACACTCAATGCCAAATCCAAATCAATAGTATTATCAGTTTCATCAATGTACAAGGATAACGAATCACCATAAGGAACCGGATTCACATCATACACCGGAGAGAGCCTCCATCCTTCTTTCTCTAATATAAATCCATGATTTCTAAGATGGTCATCGGTATTTGAAATAGCCATATTAAAAACTATTCTGCACCACAATTCCTTTAAATCAGCTTTAGGGGCTGCACCCTGACTTTTCAAAAATGATGCAATTTCAAGATAACTTCCATCCTCTCCATCATTTCTTCCAAGCATAGTCATTGCGGAAGAAAAATGAACTCTCTTTTTTATCTCCCTGTCAAATCTTTTTGTTAAAAATGTCGAGCCTTTTTTACTGTATTTTTCAAGCTTAGCTTCAGGCACATTAAGTCCACATTTAACTGCTAATTCATGTGCTACCATCTCCCATGCACCGATATCATACTCATCATTTTTTGATGGAAATTTTGCAATCCAAAGAGATCCATCCGGTGCTTCAACTGATGCCTTTGGTCTCGCGCCTCCAAGTGATGAACCCGGAGCAATCAATCGACTTATCCACCTGTCATCTAAACCGGATTCATCCTTTTCATATGCCAGTGATGCAGTCTCAAGTTTTCTTAAAGATATCCATGGTGGAGTTGCAAAATCTCTATCATTAGATAAAAATTCTCCACCCTCATTTAAAGAAAACCTTAACGCTCCCATACGTAACTCATCATAGACTCCGAGCAGATAATCACTTTCAGTTAAACTTCGTGGTTTCCTTTGTTCTTTTTTAGCAATTATATTTTCCCTTCTTTGCATTAATCGTCGTCCCCATCTGTCAGGGCACGAATCGGAAAAAATGCCAAACATTTTTTTATCAACGGCTGTATATTGTCTTCCACTGTAAAGATTCAAATCAGCATCCAATATATATTTTTTATTTTTATTCAATAGCCATAAAGAATCATATTCAAAGGAATAGTTTTCTTTTCCCTTTGCCGTATCAACATATAATCTTCCTATAAGATTAGGAAGATTGTTGCTCCAATTATCATATACATATATTATTTTTTTATTTTCCATAATTATTACCAATCTTCCTTCTTACTAGCTCTCCTTTTTGTCTCAAGTCCCAAATCCTGCAACTTTCTCCCGAGCTCATCATCCTTTGCAACAAGGAGCAAATCTTTATCCATATTATTTAATGCATGAAGTGCCGCTGCGTATGCACCTATTGCAACAGAAGGTGAACCCTTTTCTATCTGCCATAAGGTAGTCCTGCTTATTCCTGCACGCTCTGCTGCCAACTCAACAGAGATGTCACGTCTTAACCTTGCAAGTCTAATCTGGTCACCCATTTGCTCTAATATTCTTTGTGTCTGCGGTAATAACACTACCTTACTTTTACCCATAATATTTATTTGCTCCTTTTACTCTTTGCAAAACACCCAAAATATAATTTCCATCCAAAGAAAAATATCTTTTTTAATGTTAATAATTATAAACTTATACCATTATTTTGTCAATATTTATAAACATTATTAATTATATTTCATTTTGTTTATTTAACAGTTATATCTCTTTATCCATAATTTTTTCAACAATTATAAGTATTCTTCTATAATAATTATACCCATTATACCCCTTTATTTTATTTCAGCTGTATAATAGATATAATTGTTTTCAAAGCCAATAAAAACTTTTTTAACACATCCAAAAAACCTGAATAATATATACCATAAAGAAATTAATGGAGGCTTCGTAATGAGCGATTTATCAGCAACTCAGTGCGGTTGTGGCTGCGACAACGATTTCGGTTTCGGAAGAAACAATAGCTGCTCCTGCATAATTATTATCTTATTATTACTTTCATGCTGTGGTAATAACAACGGTCCATTTGGTAATGGTGGTTTCGGTGGCGGATGCGATTGTATCTGGATAATCCTTATCCTCCTTTGCTGCTGTGGCAACAATGGTGGCTGTGGCTGCTAATTAATGCCGGAGAGGTTGCTGCTTAGTGCAGCAGCCTTTCATTACATATTAATAATTTGCATTCGGAATTCATATAGTATAACAAGACAGTAAGCAAGGTATGGTTACAATGAACAGCTTTCATCCATTGGACAAATTAATAACCGACAATTCATTGTTTCTGCTTGAAGCAATCGTAGCTTTCGTAGATTACCCTTATAAAAAAATATTAGTCATGCTTATCAAATACAAAGAGCTTATGTCAATTCTTAACAGTCTTGAGGACAAAGCCTATATATCCGAATGCGGCTTTGACTGCCATCCGGGCAGTACAGAGGATATGATATATGATATGTGTAAATTTATGCCGGGCGACTACGCTTCATCCATAAAAAATATGCAGAAAATCATGAGTATGATGAATTCCATGAACAGCTTTAATCCAACAGGTTCTTCCCCATCCTCTGATATAAATATGTCTGATGTAAGCAAGATGATGCAGCTTATGAATATGGTGAATCAGAACTCTTCAGGTAACGATGATGCCTATTCAAAAGCAAGCAGAATGTATGATGATATATATGGTGCTGCAGCAGATAATCCGGACGGATATCGTCAAGACAATTCATATGAAAACAGACATAACAATACACATAGCGCATCATATAGCGAAACTAACGACAGTCTTTATGACAGCGTACTTAATATATTAAACAATGAAGCATAACCAGGGAGGCTCCAATATGTATAATAGTTTTTTTAATGCTCCAAACAGAAATTATAACAACAATAACAATAATTATAGCAATCAGAATAAATCCGCAAGGAGTATGTCAAATAATTCTTATTCAGATAATTCAGCCAATACACAGAATGCACAAAACCTTCACAATGCACAGCATACACAACGTACTCAGAACATACAAGATGAACCCCCACAGAACAACAGCTCTCAAAACTTAAACCTTACCAACAACGAGCGTCTGAAAAACATTGACCCGCTCAAATTGAAAATCATAATGGAAATAAGAGACAAAAGTAAAAACAAATCCATAGAAGAATTACTTCCTGAGATAATGAAGATAAATCAGGAACTTAACCGCAGAAATATGAATTTCACGAAGGACGAAACCGCTGCCTTAATGGATGTCATAGAAGAATCCCTTTCTCCTGCAGACAGACAAAAATTCAATATGTTCAAAGGATTTATGTCTTAACTATCATTTCCATTTGCAGTGTGTGAAAAAAGTGTTATAATCTTCTTATCAGTTTTACAACGGAGGAATAATAATGCCAAATAATATTGACCTGACCGACGATACAGACAAAAAAGAAACCGAAGAAGAAAATGATAATGATGAATATGAAGCATACTGCTACCTTTGCAGAAGACCTGAATCAACAGCAGGTCCTTTTATAACGCTGCCGGGTAATATGCATATATGCAATGAGTGTATGCAGAAAAGCTTCGATGCTTTTAACAGCAATCAGATGCAGTTCATAGACCTATCACATATGCCGAACATAAATATGTCTCAGTTTATGCCGTTTGATGATATTCCGAAATCCCAGAAGGTAAAAAAGAAAAAGAAGACGGAGAAGAAAAAAGAAGAAGAACCTCTTACCCTTCAAAACATCCCGGCACCTCATAAGATAAAAGCAATGCTTGACGAATACGTAGTCGGACAGGAATATGCCAAGAAGGCAATGTCCGTTGCAGTTTACAATCATTACAAGAGAGTTATAACCGGAACAATGGACGACATAGAAATAGAGAAATCAAATATGCTCATGCTCGGTCCTACAGGCTGTGGCAAGACATATCTTGTAAAAACCATAGCCAAGCTGTTAAATGTTCCACTTGCAATAACAGATGCTACCTCTCTTACAGAGGCAGGCTACATAGGTGATGATGTGGAAAGCATATTATCAAAGCTTCTTGCTGTTGCCGACAACGACGTGGAGAAAGCAGAGCACGGAATCGTATTCATAGATGAGATAGACAAGATTGCCAAGAAAAAAGAAACCAGAAGTCGTGATGTAAGCGGTGAATCCGTACAGCAGGGACTTCTTAAGATATTAGAAGGTGCAGAGGTTGAAGTACCTGTAGGCTCGGGCAGCAAAAATGCGATGACGCCTATGACAACCATGAATACCCAGAATATTTTATTTATATGCGGCGGAGCATTTCCCGATATTGAGGATATAATTAAGGAACGCTTATCCAAGCAGTCCTCTATGGGCTTCAATGCCGACTTAAAAGACAAATACGATGACGAGCCTAATCTTATGAAGGAGGTAACTGTCGAGGACTTAAGAGACTTCGGTATGATACCTGAATTCTTGGGCAGACTGCCTGTAATATTTACACTTGATGCACTTGACAAGGATATGTATGTTAAGATACTAAAGGAGCCTAAAAATGCAATCCTAAAGCAGTACCAGAAGCTTCTTGCATTAGACGAGGTAAACTTAAAATTCGATGAATCAGCCTACGAGACAATCGCTGAAAAAGCTATGGAGAAAAAGACAGGTGCAAGAGCACTTCGTGCTATCATCGAAAAATTCATGCTTGATATAATGTATGAAATTCCTCGTGATGACAACATAGGTACAGTGACCATAACCGGCGATTACATCAATGGAAAGGGCTCCCCTGTTATAGAACTAAGAGGCGCAGATTAGAATTGGAGGTTATATGAATCCTGTTATTATCGCTCATCGTGGAGCCAGCGCTTTGGCACACCACGAAAACACACTTGAGGCTTTTAAGATAGCCATTAAAATAAAAGCCGACTATGCGGAATTTGATATAAGAAAGACAAAAGACAATCAGCTTATTGTATTTCATGATGATGAAATAGGTGGAAGAGATGTATCGACTCTTACCTATGACAAGCTATGCAGTATTACATCACGTGAAAATTATCGTGTTCCGCTATTATCTGAGGTATTGGAACTATGCAAAGGAAAAATCAAACTTGATATAGAATTGAAAGAATCAGGCTACGAAAAACGTGTCATAGACATGGTGACAAAACTCTATCGCTATGATGAATTTATGATGAAGTCATTCATTGATAAGACTGTCAAAGCAATACACGACTATGACCCATATATTAAGACGGGGTTACTGCTTGGAATTAAAGGTGCATCGTTAAAGACACGTTTTCACGAATATTTTCCAATGACAAGGATAGCAGCATGCAATGCTGATTTCGTATCACCTTATTATAAGCTTGCAACTCCGGGATTTATCAAGCGTATGAAATTATACAACAAACCTGTATATGTATGGACCGTCAACCGTGCCAGACTTATGGGAAAATGTATTTACAATCATGTTGACGGAATAATATCCGACAAGCCGAATGTTGCAATTAAAGTAAGGCAATATCTGTTTAACCAAAAATTAAAACAGAAAATGATTAAAATAAGAAAGCAATATGCCAAAAAAGAAATATAAATTTAATTCATCGAATCTAACAGAAAGGAAACAGTAATCATTACTGTGACAGGACAAGCAATTATGAAATACAAGGTGGGCTTTATAGGCTGTGGCAATATGGCATCTGCAATAATCGGAGGTCTTATAAATAATACTGATATCAAGGCAACGGAAATCATCGCAGCCGACGCATCAGAAAACGCTGTTAAAAAAGCTTCGGACAATCTTAGCATAAATACAACTCTTGACAACAAAGAAGTTGCTTCTAATTCTGATGTACTGTTTCTATCAGTTAAGCCTCAGTTTTATGAAACAGTTATCGCTGAAATAAAAGACACAATTTCCGATAATCAGATTGTAGTAACCATTGCTCCGGGAAAAACCTTAGCATGGCTTGCCGAGCGAATCGGAGACAATGTCAAGATAGTAAGAACCATGCCTAACACTCCTGCATTAGTAGGCGAAGGTATAACCGCAGTATGTAAAAACTCTCTTGTAAATGAAGATGAATTTTCTTACATAATGTCACTTCTAAAAAGCTTCGGACTTGCAGAAGAAGTATCGGAAAATCTTATGGACGTAGTTGTATCCGTAAGCGGAAGTTCTCCTGCTTATGTATTTATGTTCATTGAAGCTATGGCAGATGCAGCGGTACTTGACGGTATGCCAAGAGACAAAGCATACAAGTTCGCAGCCCAGGCTGTACTTGGAAGCGCAAAGATGGTTATAGAGACCGGCAAGCATCCCGGCGAGCTTAAGGATATGGTCTGCTCTCCTGCCGGAACAACTATCGAGGCTGTCCGTGTCCTCGAAGAAAAAGGCTTCCGCAGCTCCGTCATCGAAGCCATGAAAGCATGCACTGATAAATCCAAGAGTTTATAAACAATATGTCGGTTATATAGTATGGACTTCTTCAAGACCAACCCCTATATAACCGACATGCTACGCATAAGAATGAATTCTATAATAAATACAATTCATTCTTAACTTTTCTTTTGTAGATTTTCAGTTTCAAGCTTCCCAATTAGCCTTAAAACCTCTTCTTCTGAAACATTAAGTTTTTCTGCAATCTCTGAGATAGAAAGTAAACGCTCCATAGCGAGTATGTCTATAATTATCGCCGCTCTAAAGAGCGGCTTTTTATTTTCTACAGTTATCCGGCAGTTTATCTGACCACGGTAGCAGTTCCTCTAAAAAAGTATTGTCTTTATCATCCATATGTTTCGGAATCTCTGTTAATAAATATTCAAAATAATCATATGGTTTAAGGTTGTTAGCTTTTGCTGTTTCAGCAAGACTGTACACAATAGCACTTGACTCTGCACCTGCGATCGTGTCTATCATGACCCAGTTTTTCTTTCCGACACAAAAACTTCGGATTGACTGTTCTGCTGCATTATTGTCTATAGGGACTTCTCCATCATCAAGAAATACTCTTAGATATTTTTCCTGATTAAGTGAATAGGTAAATCCTTCATGGGTCTTCCCTTTTGTCGGTACTTTGGTAAGATTCTCGTTTACCCACGCAAAATAAGCATCCACCAATGGCTTTATTATAAGCTGGCGATGTTTAACACGTTCCTCCGGAATCATGTCTGAAAGTTTATCTTCTTCCCTGTATATTGCCTGTATCTGCTTTAATGCAAGATATGCAAGGGAATCTTTCCTATTGTTTTGGGGAAGTGCCTTGACTGCTTCGTCATATCGACGCCTTGCATGTGCCCAGCACCCGGCAACCATTAGATCATCCCGTTCATTTTCAAGTGTATGATAGACCTGATATCCATCTGTTACACATACACCATGAAAATCTTTAAGGAACTTTCTTGGATGACTGGTATTCCTGGTAGGCTGGTATTCATACAGTACTATGGGTTTATCCTTATACATCTTCCCTGTGCGATATACCCACATGTAATGTTTCTTCCCGGTTGTCCGGTCTTCCTTCGATACCATCACCGGAGTTTCATCTGCCTGTAATACATGATAATTATATAAACTGTCATGAAGGTAATCATACAACAGCGACAGATATCTCTCAGTACATAGTATCGTCCAGTGTGCCATTTCCCTTCTCGTTATCTCGATATTATATCTTGAAAATTCCTGCTCCTGACGGTAGAAAGGTATTCCATTCACATATTTTGCATTTAATACCGCTGCCATTAGTGACGGTGATGTCAGACTGTTTCTTATAAGGTATCCGGGATGTTTTGCTTTCACAAAACGGTTTTCTTTTTTTGATTTATATACACCTACATGATGTTCTTCGATTTCAACTTTGGCAGGAGTGAATTTATAACGACTGTACACCTCATCATCCATTTCATACCAGCCATTTTCACCAAACTCAGCTATAAGTTCTTCGTCAGTCATTTTATGTTCAACCGGTATAACCGGAAGATCTTTGATTATCTGTGCACGCCTGCCCTTGGTTTTCTTAGGTCTTTTTCGTACAGGCTCATCCTCATCATACTCGGTAGCAGCGGCAACAGCCTCTGCCTCATTAAAGAAAATAATGGTTCCGTCAACTTCAGCAAATGCTATCTGGTTATCCGGTTCCATCTTTTCTGAAGATTTCCCGAATCTGTGATTATTAAGTACTGCAACCTGCTCCAGCACAAGCTGCAGTTTCGAATCAATGTCTTTCAATTGCGCCTGCTGTGCAAGAAACAATTGAATGATTGTTGATTTATCAAAGCTATTCAGTTGTTCTTCGGTGTACTCAACAGCCATAACAGAACCTTTCTTTCATAGCTCTATTATAGCATATACAAGGCTTTTTGGCGAATTGTCGTATTTTCACTTTTCGTCATAATGCCTATGGATGTAAAGCTTTATAATGACCATACAGCCACGATTTTATAAAAGGTTTTGAAATGAAAAAATTATGTTTTTCTTTGTATATATAAATTTTGCAACCCTTCACAGGTATTGTGCGGTCTTAAAAAACATTCTTTTTTACCATGAAAAATATCAATTAAAAATCTCTGTTTTGCACAACCGTCAGGCTACATATTCCGGAGGTGAAACTGGTTTTAATGATTTTTTCGGCGTGACGGTTAATCCTTCCATAAGCCAGCGGAATTGCTGTCCGGTCAACGCCATAACTTCTGATTCGTTGCGTGGCCATTGAAATTTCCCCTGTTCAAGACGCTTGTACAAAAGCAGATAACCATCGCCTTCCCAAACAAGACCTTTTATTCTGTCATTTCTTCTTCCACAAAACAGATAAATGGTATCCTGTGTAAATGGTGTGCCGCCGGTCTTAGTTTTAACAAGAGCAGCTAAACGATCGATACCAGATCGCAAATCGGTGTATCCCGTCACTATATAAACAGATTTAAAACATGTGGCATCATTTAACATCGGCAGCCACCTCAAGTACCATCTTTAAAAGCTTAGGAGATGTCTTTTCGGTAACGTTAATTGATATGTTATTAACCGATAAAACGATCTCAGACGGATCAGATATGTTTGGTACTTCATCATGCACTATTTCGTGTGGAACAGGTACAACACTTTGCTCCGGTATTTCAGCTGGAATACTTTCTAAACATGCCTTACGAACCTCAGTTAACCTGTAATAATAATTCGCAAGAGTAATACCATTATTTTTGCACCATTCCCTTACAGTCATTCCTGAAGGGCGCCTTTTACATTCCTGTATCTGGAGCGCCCACTCCTGTAGACGATACTGCCTTGCAACAACAGTCGTGATTTGCTTCATAGACTCTACCTCCTCAACATGTCTAAAAAGTTCAGTCTATACTTTTAAGACATTTTATATAGTACAGTCTATTTTCTCAAAAAAGTCGAGTAGAGTCTAGGTACTTGCTATGGAGCGTTTAC
>JAFTFE010000117.1 GCA_017449765.1 Lachnospiraceae bacterium
TATCCTCTGTCATTATTCTCATTGTATTTATCCAGATAATCCTTGAGAAAAAGGTTGATATCTCCATCCGCATCACTTTTGAAATAACTGTTGTCAACCTCATTTGACTCATAATCACGGAACAAGGTATTATATCCGTTGTGCCAGTGGTCAAGATAAAAATCCATGTGGAAGCCTGCACTATTAATAGCAAGCTTAGGATTGCTCCATTCGGAGACAAGCGCAGCGTCAGGATAATCCTTATCCATCATATCTCTTATGTCCCGCCATACCTCGCAGGTTCCCGACTTATTCTCATCATCATCCTTGACAAGCGAATCTGCCATATCTACACGGAATCCGTCACAGCCCATATCAAGCCAGAACCTCATTATATCCTTGATTGCCTCTCTGGTCGCCAGCGCATCAGGCTCATGCATACCAGTCTGCCAGCTCTCCTTCTTTTCCTTCCATCCATAGTTAAGCGCCGGCTGACACTTAAAAAAGTTAAGCATATATGTTCCGTTTCTTTCGGTTTCGCCGCCTATATACGGATGACCCGGTATACCCTTTATCCAAAAATCCGTCCATATGTATCTGCCTGAATATTCATTCTTTTCAGCTTTGCCGCTTGCCTTGAACCATTCATGCTCCTCAGATGTATGTCCGGGTACAAGGTCTAAGAGTACATGGATTCCTTTCTTGTGTGCTTCCTCAAAAAGCTCCTTCATATCATCATTTGTTCCGTACCTTGGAGCAATCTTCTTATAATCTCTTACATCATATCCCGCATCCTTAAAAGGCGAATCAAAACACGGATTAATCCAGAGGGCATTGCAGCCAAGCTCCTTTATATAATCAAGTTTCTTTATAATTCCCTGTATATCACCTATACCGTCAGCATTTGTATCATAAAAGCTCTGTGGGTAAATCTCATAAAACACCGTATCCTTCAACCAATTTGGCATAACAATCTTCCCTTCGTATAAATCTAAATCAATCTGTAATTATTGTAAATATTTCTTTCTTAGCAATTCCTGCTCATCATAACTTATATGTAATCCATTTATCACAAAGTCCCCGAAGCTTCCGTAATCAGCTTCAATCTTAGTATATAATGTATTAATATATTCTTCTTTTGCTCCGAATAAGTATCCAAAAGCTTCATTCATTTTCTCTTCATTAATTCCGGGTTTTTCACCGCTATCCTGTGTGACATTATCTGTATTGATACTCGCATTCGCTTTCTTCAACTGACCGAAAAGCAATGTTTTAAGACCTTTTACCTCTTCCGCAAGATATTCGTTAGTCTTAAGATAATCCTCTATTATAAAATTCCTGTCTACACCAAGTATCTCTTCAATTATGACAGATGCAAATCCTGCTCTGTCCTTGCCCGCCGTACAATGCCACAATATCGCACCGCATCTGTCCTCAAGAAGTAGTCTTACAAACTTTTCATACTGAGAAATCGGGAACTCTCCTCCTACGAATCCCATATAAGTATTACACATATATTCCTTCGCTTTTTGGGGACTTTGCATAAGCATACTTATAGCTTTTTCATCTGCGTCCTTTTCTCTCGTAACTCCTGCGGTTAGACTGTCTATAATAGGAAGATGATAATATACAGCCTTTCCGATAAACGGATCGGGTTTTTCATTCTTCTCCTTGTTTGTTCTAAAATCAACTATAACATCTACGCTGCCGGAAAGTTTTTTTATATCGGCTTCACTTGCCGCATACAGATGACCGCTTCTAATAAGCTTTCCGTCTGCTATCTTCCTTCCGTCTTTTGTAATCATCCCACCCAGATCTCTGGTATTGTGTAAATTATCAAATGTAATTATTCTGCTCATATCCTATCCCCTGTAATCTTAACATTCGCCGACTATCATAATTATACCATCACATCTATCTATTCCACAACCACAATATTACTTTTTATCATTCCCATCCAGCAGCTGTATGGTATGGTTCCTGTCTTATCCGGTGTAAAAGAAATGATGTTTTCACCTTCAGAAAGCTTGATATCTACATCATATTCAGGAATGATAATCTCACCGTTACATCCGTTTAACTTACCTTCCGGCACAACCACAGTCCAGACAACAGGAATATTTTTCTTTACCGTTATCGATTCATAGCTGCCATAATCAATCTCGGTCTTAACTATCTGGGAATCACCTATTACCTGAGCTGCATTTTCATTTGAAGTATCTCCTGATGGTAAGGAAACACCCGACAGAGCCAGACCTTTTCCAATCATATGAAGCCCCATTATAAATATTAAAAATGCCGATACCGTCAGCATATATTTTGCATATTTTTTATTGAGTCTTCCTGAGAAAAGTCCGAATCCGAACATAAGCGGAACCGTACCCATACCGAATAAAAGCATGGAAAGCATACCCTTAACTATACTTTCTGTAGAAAGTGCATAAATCTGCATGGACTGCAAAGGACCGCAAGGCATAAGTCCGTTTAGCAGACCTATCACAAACGAAGACCTTCCCTTTAATAATTTGGATAACCCAAGATAAAAGCCCTTAGGCATATGAACGTTGAATTTTCTTAGACGTTTGAATATACCAAGCATATTAAATGCCATTATAAGCATTATAATACCGGCGAGTACAGCGACAGAGCCACGCATAACTCCTCCAAAGGATATTATGCTTCCTATACCTCCTGCAATACCGCCTAAAATTGTGTAAGATATAACTCTTCCTACATTGTATGAAAGATTATTCCCTATGAGCCTTCCATCACTCTTCGCAGTCATCGTACTCTGAGTAAGATTAATACCTCCGCACATAGCTATACAATGTACGGAGGTAAGAATTCCGATTACAAAAAGCATTCCCATATTAATCGTAGTCTCAATAGACGGAAAAATATTAAATACCTTCGTAAGTCCCAGATGATTTGCAATCACATAAGCTGCAAGCAGAATTATAAGAATCGACACAACCTGGATATATCGGTCACTGTCTGAGGCAGTTTCATATCCCAGCTTGACAATTTCCTTTTTTAAGTCTTCTATGGTTACCTTATCATCAATATATGTAACCTTAACTTCTTCCTTTTGATAATCCGCAACGGCAGATGTTACTCCGTTGATATTGCCAAGAGTCTTTTGTATACGCGACTCGCAATTCGTACAGAACATTCCCTTAACTTTGATTATCTCTGTTCTTTCTCCCTGCATACTTAGTGTTCAGCCACCTTTTCAAATAAATATTCATATTGTGCAAGCAGGCTCATATCTATGATAAGTCCGTCATCCGTATATTCTATGCCTGCTTCATCTATCATGATAGGATGACAGCCGCCTCCTGCTTCCTCAACTACCGATATAGGAAATGTCAAACCACAGTTATTGCACTGAAGCTCATTACCCACCTGAGTATAATATGCTCCCGGAGAACCGTTACAGGACTGACAGGTTCCAAGTGCAACCTTAGCATTACCCTGTGTATCCTTCTTAGCTAAAAGCTCTATTCGACTGTCCTCTGAAACCTTTATAAAACTCACCTTATCTTCCGAAAGCTCATCAGCATATATCACAACATTTCCGTCTTCATTAAGCTTAGCGAAGCCATCGGGTTGGGTTGTTGCCACGATTTCATTATCAGAAGAATAATCTTCCCGGACTGTATCTTCTGTTGGTGCTTCACTTTTATCTTCTGTAATGATAAGTGCTTCGGTAGTTACTTCATTTTCCGTAACGACTTCCGCCTCTGTCGTTATAACCTTTTCCGTACTGACAACTACCTCATTGTCATTATTATCGGAATCCTTCTTCGGAATGACAACAACGACAACTATAGCTATAACAAGTAATATTCCCGCTATGGCAGGCAATAAATATTTCTTCATTTAAAATATCCTCCTTGAAAATAAACCTGACTACATTATATATTCAAATCGGATAAATTTAAGTGAAATAAGTGTGAACACTAATACATTATAGCTATATAACCTTCGCTTTTATAAATTATTCCTATAAAGAATTCGCCCCTAACCCCCGTCCCCGGGGGCATGTGTCCCCGGGGACGGGGGTTAGGGGCGAATTTTAACTACATAAGCCTACTGCCGCAATTAGTACAAAAAGCACCTGCAGGGCCAACCGGTGTACCGCAATTCGGACAGAATTTCGGACGATTTATACTTCCTGTCTGAGCTTGTACCGGCTGAGGTGCTGCTCCATTATATGCCACAGCTCTATCCGGATAAACTCCTGCTTCCCGCATCGCTTTCATCTGCTCCGCCTGTTCCATGACAGCTCGAGCATCTGCAAATTTAGCATTTTCTCTCTCATTTTGCGCTTGCATGAGCGCTTGCTTGGATTCTTCATCCATATTAATTGCTGCAAGTTTTACTGTACACTTACGTCCCCTGTCCATAAGCTTGCTTGTTAACACCTTACTTATCTCGGTAGCCATCGCAGGCAGCTCCGAACATTTTACATTTCTTGCATTAAAATCCGCAAAAACCATAGGCAGATCAGCCAATACTTCTCTTTTAATTATCTCCTTAAGCGCATCGTCTGCATCCTGCTCAATCAATACAGTTCCAAACGCCTTATATGTAACCGTCATATTATCATATTCAGCTGCTCTGTACATAATAGGGTTTACTGTTCCGAATCTCACATCTGTCATAGTTATTTATCCTCCTTTAATTTCCACCGTTAAAAAGATTACCAATCATATTTGCTGCCCCGGGCGACATAACAACACCTGTAAATGACATAGAATTAGATTGTTCATTATTAATATCTCTTTTTAAATGTGCAACCGGCTCTATTGAAGCTTCCGTCGCACCTATATCCTCAATCACAAGATTTGCAGTAATCTGCTCTAAGGCAAGCTGATTTATAATATTCTGAGCAATCTCATCCTTCTTTTCAGAAAGACCTTCCACCGGGGCATTTCCGCTAAATTTTGTGATTTCATAATTAAGATAATAGAGCACCCTCTGCTTTATATACTCCTTTTGCTCGTTCTCCACATCATCTGTAAAGATTGTTCCTCTTGCGGCAACTTCAACCGTAGCATTGCTGTAGTCAACTGCGCAATAAAAAACAGGACTCGTAGTTTCAAAGATTATTTCTCCCATAATGTACCTCCTTATAAAAAACTCTCATTTCCTATTATAATTTTCAAAATATTATACATATCGCAGTTTTCCTTTTACCTTAACCCCATTGAATTCCAACATATACATATTATAATATACTGACCTTTTTATTACAACGATTTTGTCATTTAAATGCCCTCATCCATACATATATATAATATATTTTCATATTGCATAAAATCAGAATATACTTTATAATTCCCTATGTTACAAAACTTTAAAGGAGAAAATGATGACCGAAGCATACTCTGATTTTGCCGCAGTATATGATACTCTTATGGACAATATACCTTATGATGAATGGTTTTCATATCTGCATGAGCTACTAACTGAATATGGTATAAATAGCGGTATAATCACCGAACTTGGCTGTGGCACAGGAAGCATAACAGAGCGTCTTGCTAAGTCAGGCTATGATATGATAGGTATTGACAATTCCCCTTCAATGCTTGATATCGCAGAAAGCAAAAAATCAGATAATAATTCATCATCGCTATATCTGTGTCAGGATATGAGGGAGTTTGAATTATACGGAACTGTTGCCGCATGTATCAGTATATGTGACAGCATAAACTATATAACCGAAAGTGACGAATTACTCACAGTATTTAAACTTGTGAATAATTATCTTGACCCTAAGGGAATATTTATATTTGACTTTAATACAAAGCATTATTATAGGGATATAGTTGCCGATGCAACCATAGCTGAAGACAGAGAAGACATAAGCTTTATATGGGATAATTACTATGATGATGAAAATGACATAAATGAGCTTAGTCTTAACATCTTCGTTAAAGAGAACGACAATCTGTACAGAAAATACGAAGAGCTGCATCTGCAAAAAGGATATACTCTGTCAGAGATTAAAGAATTGATTGAAAAATCAGGATTAAAGTTCGTTGCCGCATACGACGCATTTACCAAGACTCCTGCTGATGATAATTGTGAGAGAATATATATAATAGCTCGGGAAAACGGTAAATAAAATAATATGATTTACAATCATAAAAGCATATAGTTTTTATGCTACAAAAATTGAAATATAATAACGGAGAAAATCACAATGGAAGATTATATAATAAGAGGAATGGCTGCGGACAATCAAGTAAGATTCTTTGCATGCCTTGCTACAAATACAGTTGAAAAAGCAAGAATCACACATAACACAAGTCCTGTTGCCACTAATGCGCTCGGAAGACTGCTTATTGGCGGTGTGATGATGGGTGCAATGTGTAAAAATGACGACGATAAGATAACCATAAGAATTCAGTGTCAGGGTGAGATAAAGGGACTTCTTGTAACCGCTAATACAAAGGGCGAGGTAAAGGGTTATGTAAGCGAACCTGAAGTCATGCTTCCTGCCAAGGATGTAACAAAAGCACTTGACCTTGGAGTTATGAGCGTAATAAAAGATATCGGTCTTAAGGAACCGTATATCGGACAGACACATCTTGTATCAGGCGGTATAGCCGAAGACCTGACGTATTACTTTGTAACCAGCGAGCAGATACCTTCATCTGTTGCATTAGGTGTGACCTTAAATGACGATACATCGGTTAAGACAGCCGGTGGATTTATCATACAGCTTATGCCATTTGCTGAAGAAAAGATAATCTCCGACCTTGAAGAAAGACTAAAAGATTTTTCATTTACCAAACTTCTTGAGGAAGGACTTACGATAGAGGAAATAATAGGTAAAGTCTTTGATGATTATAATATTGAAATAACCGATACACTTCCTTGTGCGTACGTATGTGATTGCAGTAAGGAACGCGTGGAAGCGGCTGTCATAAGTCTCGGCAAGAAAGAGCTTGCTTCAATGATTGAGGATAATGAGCCAATCGAAGTTGTATGTGACTTCTGCCACACCAAGTATATATTTTCAACAGATGAGCTTTTAAGCTTTATAAAGCGAACATAAATCAGCAATCTGTAAACCACTTACAAATACACATAATAAATCAGGCAGATAACTATGGTAGTATTTCTATAGTCATCTGCCTGTGTTAATTATATAAACACTATATTTATTCTTCTAATAAACCTCCGTAAATTCTCCTGTATCCTTATCGTAGGTTGTTGTTTCAGGGATTCCCGGAAGTGTCGGATATATCTTACTTACAAATTCATCCTTATCAAGTGATTCATCCAAATCACCGGTCTTCTGTAACTCGTCAAAAGTATTTTCAAATGTAGCTCTTCCCTTAGCCACAGAAGGGTTGAAGTCGAAGCTTTCAAGTATCTGTCCATTATGCTCATAGTCCCCCGGCATATATCCATTCTCAACCTGAAGTCTTGCTGCCTCTATAGGCTCTGCTTCTATATATGCACATGCTCTTTGGATTGCTCTTGCATAAGCTGCCGCACCTGCAGGATTCTTCTCTGCCAATTCACCTGACACATATGCCTGACAGCAGTATTCGTTTACGAACTTTTCATCCGTACCGGTATCAAGTATCTTGGTAAATCCATAGCTTTCCTCTGCTGTAGTTGCTACAGGGTCGTGAAGTCCTACTGCATCTACAGCACCGTTATCAAGCGCAACCGGAAGATCTGTCATTGCATAAGCAACAAGATTTATATCTGCCTTGTCGCCGGTTACCACAAAACCAAGGTCGGCAAGCTTTCTTTTAAGCTGTATAACCGATGAGTCTGAAAGCGATGGTACACCGATTGTCTTGCCCTTTAAATCCTCAAGAGTTTTTATATCCGAGTCAGGCTTTACATAATACTTTGTACATCCTGTATGAAGTCCCGTAACAAATACTATATCAAGTCCATTGGATATAGGAAGCATAAGCGAACCTGTAAGTCCGTATCCTGCATTAATATCCTTAGAGCTAATCTGCTCAGTAATTGTATCGAAGTTTGATACAACCATCTCATACTCTACGCCTGCCTTAGCAAATTCCTCATCAAAATATCCGTTTATCTGAGCAATGTGTACAGGAGCAAGACACAAGCTTTCCTTATTGCTGAGTATCTTAACTTTAAGTGATTTATCACTTATTGCATCAAGTTCTGCATATGATGAATCTGATGCATCATCACTGTCTGTGCCCTCTGCTGCTACAGTCTCATCTTTGGAGGCTTCCGTCGTCGCTGCCTCTGTCGCTGTTGTTGTCTCTTCGCTGTCATCACTCTTACCACAGCCTGTAAAAGAAAGTCCAAGTACAAGTGCGAGTGATAAGGTGACTAATCTCTTACCAAATTTCTTTCTCATAAAAACATCCTCCTTATAGATAATAGTCCGGCTCATTGATTTGTCCGGCAAAGTTAAGTATTTCAAGTATCTTGGTTCTGTACTCGAAGAATACATCCTGACCTCTTACTCTTGGTCTTGAGAGGTCTATGTCTATAATCTGTTCAACCTTAGCCGGCCTTGCAGACATGACCACTATTTTATCGGACATATATACTGCTTCATCCACGTCATGCGTTACCATTATCATAGTCATCTTGTGCTGTTTCCAAAGCTCAAGAATCTCATCCTGCATATTCATTCTGGTAAAAGCATCCAAAGCTCCAAGCGGTTCATCCAAAAGCAATACCTTCGGGTGTCCTACTAGGGCTCTTGCAAGGGATGCCCTCTGATTCATACCGCCTGATAACTGATGTGGATAGGCTTTTTCAAAACCTTTCAGTCCGACAAGCTCGATAAATCTGTCAACTTCCTCCTTTTCTTCTTTATATATGCCTCTGGCTTTTAAACCAAATGCAATATTATTTCTTATATTCAACCACGGAAAAAGATTAGCCTGCTGGAACGCATATCCTCTCTCATATCCCGGTTTTTTAACCTCCTCGCCGTCTAATTTAATTGTCCCGCTGTCTGCAAGATTAAGACCTGCGATTGCTCTGAGAAGTGTTGTCTTACCACATCCCGAAGGACCTATAAGTGATACAAAGCTTCCCGGTTCGATATTGAGTGAAACATCATTAAGTGCTACCAGTTCTGAACCATCGGTATTAGTAAAGCTCTTACATACATTTTCAATAGTTATCCGTCCCGGTAATTTTTCCGCTACCATTTAATCACTCCCTTCTGCCATATGAGAAGTCTGTCTCTCACCTTGAAAAGTAATGTTATAACTAAGGTACATATGCCTGCCAAAAGTATAAGTCCGGCATATACATTTGAATAAAGCATCATGCTTTTAACCCAGTTTAAGTACCAGCCAAGTCCTGATTCACAGCCAAACATCTCTGCCGTCACAAGTGTTACAAAGGAACTTGTTGTCGCATAGAAGAATCCTAAAAATATACTTGGCATAGCTGCTGGTATTCCAACCCTGAATACCTTATACAGCCTTCCTGCGCCGAGTGTTGAAGATACTTCAAAGTAAGACTGCTGTACATTCTGTATGCCGCTACTTGTCATCAGCGTAACCGGGAACCATACTGCAAGTGCTATCATGAATATCGCCGCCTGATATGAGGTACTGAGTAAGGATAATACAAGCGGTGACCATGAGGTTGCCGGTATCGGTCCGATTATCTTCGTAAGCGGCATAACCCAATAGTTAAATTTCTTACTAAATCCAAGTAATACTCCGCAGGTAAAGCCTATGACCGCACCGTAGGCAAATCCGATTAATAAAAGCTTAAAGGATGAGCCGATACATCGAAGCAACAACTCTCTGTCCTTTACGTATGTTCCAAACACCTTATCAAGTGTAGGGAAGAAAAGTACCGGCAGCAAAGCCAGCTTAGAGCAGACAATATTTATGGCATTTACCGCAAGTGCCGCTCCCGCATATAGCGGTGCCGAATGTATTATTTTTTCATCTATCTTCTTTACGAAGAATGAAAGAACAAAAAACACTACATACAAACTAAGCATTATCAATAAAAAGTAGAAAAAATACGGTTTATCTACGACCGGATGAAGTTCATTATTCGGTATGCTTCTGTCAAGAACTATCGCCAATACTATTGATAAAATCGGTAATAATTTTTTTAATAATTTTAGAAAATTCTTCATATTCACATTCCTTTCATGATTTAATTAAAACCATCTTTATGATTGCCCGGTTTTTTGTTGAAAGTTTTTATAACACTATGATATTTCAAAGTCAATACTTCTGATTATACGTAAAAGCAACCTCTGGTTATCATTTATTTGTATATACGAAAAAACCTTTAAATCACCGGATTTTTGGAGTCTCAATGTTATACTCCTTTGTCTTTATATAGTCAAAATCTATATCATGTGTAGCTACCAACACTATGTTTTTTTGACTTGCAGCATAAGCAAAAATATCTCTTATAATATTACGGTTAAACTCATCAAGATTAGAGGTCGGCTCATCTGCTATGATAAGGCAAGGGCGTCTTACCAAAGCTCTCGCAATCATAGCCCGCTGGTATTCACCTCCGGATATGTTCTGCGGATATTGCTTTGATATTTTTTTTATACGTAACCTGTCAATAATCTCATCCACATAGTCATAATCAATATCATCATCAAGCTCGCCGGATAAAACAATATTGTCATAAACTGTAAGAAAGGGAAGCAGGGTTTTATTCTGATTTATATATCCGACTGTCTTTTTAAGATTTAACTCCCTTTTCTTACGGGGCAGTTCATATATATCCAAATCCTCATAATATATGTGTCCTTCATCAGGAGTAAGCACTCCTGATGACACATTTAAAAAGGTGGTCTTTCCGGCACCGGAAGGTCCATATATTACAACTATGTCTCCATCTGCTGCTTCTATATCAGGTGCATTCAGAATCAATTTCCTTTTGTTTCCTGCCTTAACTGACAGACTTATATTTTCTGCTTTAAATATCATCAGTTTTCACCTGCCATTTCCGGTATCGTGTATTTGTTTATCTGCCTGAGAGCGAGTAATACTGCTGCAAAAAGAAGAATAATGTAAACTGCTGATACAGCTAAAAGATATAAACACAGTCTGCCAAGACCAATCTGTCTGTATGCTACTCCCAAAGCTGTCCTTATTCTGTAATAAAAAACTACATCTATTGAAATGCCTCCAAATCCTCCGACCAAGACTCCAAGTGAACATGTTATAATATTTTCCAAAGCAATAAGCTTAACTATAAAGCTGTTTCCGAGTCCGAGAAGTCTCATGGAGCCTATTTCCCGTTTACGAAGCAGTGTAGTATTCACTGTTACCGAATAACTTGCAATAATAGTCAGGATAATAATTATCATCAGAAAACCAACACCAAAATATGTAAATGCTTTGAAATCAGATACTTTATCCCTGACCATCCCGTCTGTTGGATATACGGTTACGCTCTTGTCTCTTACCGCTCCTTTAATCTCAGCAACAGCCTGATCTATCGTATATCCTTCCTTCACCCTTATAAAAAGTGCCGAATTCATATTATACGGATCATAGTTTCTGAAATATTTTTCATAAGCAGGATCATCCATAATATCTGCTGCTGCCGCTCTTGTTATAAAGCCCGTCGTATCATATCCAAGTCCGGTATTATCAAGTACCTTTGCTATAGTAAAATATCTGTTAAAATACTTAACCTTATCTCCAACATCCTTATTTACACCTGAGCCTACTATTATTTCATCAGCTTTTAATTCCTTAACCGCTGAAACCTGAACCCATGAGTTTACTATAAAATCAGACTTCTCATCAAAAGCTATAAGCTGCAATGAGCCATCACAGCAGGACTCCTCGCCAAGAGTCGCCATATAAAGCTGTCCTGTGACATTATTTACGGATTTAAGACCTATAAGAATATCCGATAAATTTTCCTCCATAGCTATCGTACTCGGCTTTCCCTTGAACAGTGAATTTGTCAAGTCCTCTTTATATCTGTCGGAAACCACAATTATGTCTGCACCTATCCTGTCCTTTGCCGTATTGATTCCACTGCTCATGCTTTCATAGATTATAAGACCGGCCATAACTCCAAATGAGCTTATAAGAGCTACCGCAAATATAATTCCATAGCACAGCTTAAGTCTTGACACGTTATTAACAGCCAGTCTCCATATGTTAAATTTCTTTCTTAACTGCTTCATATATAATCATTTCCTTTTAATGACCAATATCTATTCTTATTCACTTTTATCAATGTTTTCTTCGTCTGACTCTGTTTCCTCAATATCATCCTCATTTTTTCCGCTCCACAACAGCGTTACAACTATATTTATAGCTACTACCAAAAGAAGTAACACCGTTATTCCATAAAGCCCCGGAAATGTACTCCTCTGACATGCCATATCTGCCATGCCGCAGCCCTTGATAAGTACAAGAAGTATAAGCAGTACATCTATACCCAATACCGCCTCTATGATACTCAGAAAAATCCGTTCCCTCTTCGTATTTGAAAAAAAATATAAAACTCCTGCTACTATCACCGCTATTGCTATAGCAAGAACAGCATTTACACTCTTATGACAATTCATTGACTCATCTTTACATAAGTCGAAGATAAACTTAGGACCTATTATGTAAAATATTCCTGCCAGCGTATATAATCCTCCTACGATTACTTTGTTTTTCATAAATATCGCCTTCTTTCATTTTTATATTTGGAGATTATAATTTATAAAATGAGTTTTGAAAATCAGAAATAACAGATATCCAGTTAACGAAAAAAAATATAAATATATGAAAAGGATTTGTGTTCAAGCAAAAAAAGTTGGACTGCATTATACAGTCCAACCGGTATTAATATTGATTATATAATTTTTTACAACTTATCTAATTCGCCTTCCTCATACAGTCTGTTGACTACATCTACAACTTCCTCACTAAGCTGAGTACCCTTAACTCTGTTGATCTCTGCCATAACATCCTCAAGCTTCATCTTCTTACGATAAGGCCTGCTTGAATACATCGCATCAAAAGTATCGGCTACAGCTATAATCTTGGCTACCGGCGGTATCTCATCACCTTTGAGTCCCCGGGGATAACCTTTACCGTCGATTCTTTCATGGTGACAGCCTGCTCCAAGCGACAGGTTAGGCATTATCTCAATATCCTTGAGAATCTCATAACCATTCTGTGCGTGAGATTTGATTATAGCATATTCTTCATCATCAAGTTTCGCCTGCTTGCCGAGTATATGATCCGGTATACTTATTTTACCTATATCGTGAAGCAGTGCGATATTATAAATATCCTCAAGTTCTTCATCACTGTAGCCCATATTTCTCGCAAAAAGCTCCGTATATTTTGCAACTCTGAAGGAATGACCGTTTGTATACTTATCCTTCATATCTATACATTTACCGAAGGCAGAAATCATCTCATTTATAAATTTCTTGTTCTCCTGCTGTTTCTTCTCATATATCTTGGTTTTTCTTGCTATATAAAGCTTTACAATCGTTGCAATAACGAGTGCCGTTACAGCAATTATCAGAAGATAAAACCATATTGTTTCGTGGAATGCAGCCTTCTTAATTATAGTTAATTCTATTGACTCCTGCTCCACTCTGGTAAGCGGATCAACAATTGCAAAATGATATGTATACGTTCCGGCATCAAGATTCGTATATGTCTGAGGCTCCATGTCCTGCTGCGGATATATCTCAGGCTCCTCATCGAAGCCGTCAAGATAACTGCTAATACTCGGATTCTTAATGGAATATGTTAAGGCATATCCATATACCGTAAGTCTCTTTGTATTTGCCGGTATCGTTATGGTGGAATCATTACCAACATATAACTCCTTACCATCTACCTCTACCATAGGTATTGCAAGCTTAATTTCCTCTTCAAAGTCCTCACTATCATTCAAGTTTACCGAGCAGATTCCGGATGAGCAGGATATATACAGCGTTCCGTCATCATCCACGTAATTTCTTGAATTTGCTGTTGTTACATACGGAAGTCCCGTGTTCGAATTGTAGAATGTATATTCAAGCTCTTTATCTGTCATAAGGTCTTCACCATTTACGACATATATACCATTACTACTTAATATCCATATTACTCCGTCATCCTTGAATATCATATCGAAGTTATTGGAATAAGGGAAATTATCTACGGTTTTTACCTCTCCATCCTTCAAATAGGATATGGAATTACTGGTTATAATCCAATATACATCATGATAGACATCATACTTGATTCTTAATACAGCACCCGATTTAAGTCCGTCCGATAATCCTATCCTTGAAACAATTCCATCATCTATGACATATATTCCGTCACCGTCACTGCCAAGATATAACTTACCGTCTGTTCCTTCACATACCGTAAGTATCTCGGTATTATTTATACCGCTTGAGCCATCATATACAGCGACAACTTTATCATTATCAATTATATTTAATCCACCGCTTGTCGCAACAGCCATAGTTCCGTCTGAGAGCTCAGTTATGGTTCTGACACGATTTGAGGATATACCTGAACTCATATTAAATGACTTTATTTCCTTGCCATCATATTTTACGAGTCCGTTATCACTATATGTACATAACCAGAGATTTCCCTTTGAATCCGTCTTTATAGACCTGATTCTTACTCCCTCAAGCGCTTCTGTCAGGTCATCCTTTATTATTTTGTAATCCTTATCAATTATATATAAGCCTTCGTCTGTTCCAAGATACAGATTATCATTATATTTACAGGTAGTATTTACGACCATTGCATCAAGTCCGGCAACCTTATTAATATCGGTAAATCTGCACTCTACCAGTTTAAGAACGCCCTGTCTGGAGGATACAAACCATAGATTACCTTCGTAATCTGCTATCATCTCATCTATGGAATTGTTCATCTTGATATTTTTAAGCTGGGTATATCTGCCGTCTGCATCTATAAATCCTATACCATTATCCGCACACAGCCATATAATGCCGTCAACACAGTTAATGGCATTAATATTGACCTGTGGTGATACGGATGTAATCGTATAATCCTTAAGTCCGTCTTCTATATTTCCGTATACAACCTCTGACTCATCAGTGCCTACATACACATAGCCGGCATTATACGGGTCCGGATATATACAGTTTACAGTACCGAATTTCATATCCTTAGCACTGTAATATGCGGTTATCTTTCTATCTTCTACAGTAAATATTGCTCCGCTTAAGGTCTCGCCGTATACAACGCCATTCGGTCCCTTTCTAAGTTCACATACATACTCATTATTGACCTGTGGCTCATTGATAAGATGGAACTCATTCTCAGTATCAACATACGCCATACCTTGAGTTGTAGCAATGATTATATTGCCGTCTACATCCTCTACCATCGATCGTATCGAATAAGAATTAAGTCCCTCTACCTGACCATATACGGTAAATTCGCCCTTCTCATACACGGCTACACCATTATCATTGGTACCGATCCACAGTCTGTCCTTGCTGTCTACATACAGGCTTACGACACTTGCAATGCCCGTAGATGAATCATATCTGATATAATCATTACCGTCATATCTGATAAGTCCGCTGTAGCTTCCTATCCAGATAAAGCCGTCACTGGTCTGTGCTATATCGTTCGCCTCCGATGTCGGAAGTCCGTTTGAATTATCATACAAAAAAGAAGTAAATCCGATACCATTTCCTGTAAAGTCAACTTTGGTTGTAAACTCCTCCGCTGTCTCAATATCATCTGTACTTTCATCAGATGAATCATCAGAATCTGATATATCATCAGAATCTGATGATGACGCACCTGCGTATGCAATCAATCCGCTATAACTAAATGCCGGTAAAAGCAACACCAACAACATAAAAATTACAAAAGCAACATTTAATCTTCTTTTCATAAAAACCTACCTTTTTTAACGTGACAAAATCATACAAAATATATTGTAGCATAATTTAATCTAAAGGTCTACCAAGAGAAGATTTTTTTTATTATTTCTCAATTTCCTCAATCACACACCCATGTTTTTTTGTCTTACGGTTGTAACTTATGCCGACCAAAAGAACCTTACCGCTATATGTCTTTAGTCCTTCCACGTATTTTTTATCCTTTATCTGAGCTATAGCTCCCCCTGCTGTCTCGTCCACCTTAAGCTCAACTATCATAGCAGGTGATGATACACCCCTTCGCGGCAGAAAACTTATGTCTGCAAAGCCGTTTCCACCCGGAAGTTTTCTGATAAGCTCATAGTCCCTCCTCGCAGCATAGTAGGCGATTGTTATAACTGCAGAAAGTGCATTCTCATCATTGTATGCCATAATCGAGGTCTCGCTCCGATGGATTTGTTCAAGCGTGGCTGATACCTTATCCACATTCTTTGCAAGCGTAGCCTTAAGCAATTCATCCGAGCATCTTAAAGCTTCTGCAACCTCACTCCAGCCCAAAACCTTCAATGTCGTAGCATATTCTCCCATTATCTCCTGATTAGGAATCCATACTTCCTTCGTATCAAAATCATAGGTAAGATATCCCAGATGTATAAGCAGAGTAAGCACATCATCTTTTGTTGCAAATGTCACCATATCATTGGTAAACGAATGCGTGTCTATTACTGTCCTTCCGCCAGACATCAGGGACACAACCGTATCCCTAAGTCCGTCATAGTTCATTTCTATATATACCTTAAGCGCCTCATAGGTCTCAGTCTTAGTCCAATAGCTGTCATAGTCATGTCCCGTCATCGACATAACCACAGAGCGTGGATTGTAGACAGATATACCCCTTAGGTTATAGCCGTCATACCATCGTTTCGTCTCGTCATACGGCATATCGTATTTTTTACAGAGAATCTGCACCTCATCCTCTGTGAAGCCGGTAAATTCGGCAAACTCTCTCTGGTTAGTCATACTGTATTCAGTAAACATATTTAGAGCGCTGTGTTCCCCGTATTTCTTGATGGGAAGTATGCCGGTCATATAAGCAAGTGCCACGTACGGCTTATCCTTTAAAAGATTTCTTAAGAAATCAAGATATGCTATCTGCTCATCTTCGCTTACACCACGTACACGAAATATAGCATCCCACTCGTCTATCAATATTACAAAAGGGATTTTAGTCTTGATATATACATCAGCTATGGACTGAATCAAATCCGTATCATCAAAAAGTTTCACTTCAGGATATTCCTCACCGAATTCAAATATCAGTCGCTTTGTCAGCTTAATAATCATTCCGCGCACATTATCTGCGCCACTTATTAGGTCGCGCATATTTATCTGTATTACATTATACTTATTAAGATATTTCTCAAAAGTCTCGTCATCTGCTATCTTAAATTGTGCAAATAGTTCTCTACTGTCACAGTTTTTTCCATAGTATGCAGCAAGCATATTCATAGCCATAGTCTTTCCGAAACGTCTCGGACGGCTTATTGCTATATATTCATTATCCGTATATAAATATCTGTTTGTATATTTTATAAATTCTGTCTTATCTACATATATTTCTGAATTAACAGCTCTTTCAAATAACTGCTTATCCGGATTAAGATATATACCCATGCTTTCCCTTCTTTCTCAATTTACTGCATATTAAGAATAACATAAACACGGATTTTCATCAATAAAAAACAAATGACGCTAAACACTTTATAAAACTATTTTATTGAACCCACAACTGTGAAGCTTCATTATAAGTATTTGAGTAATCAACACTGTCAGCACTGACTATATTATCCGATGATGCTTCTGACATACCCTGAATCGCAAGATTAACCATGTTATTTACAAGTTCATCCGTTTCATCATAGCATACAGACAGATTCTCATAATCAATACTTCCTGTTGTTCCGTCTGCAAACTCAACATATTCTACCTGCGAACGTCCGTTAGAATATTCATATGCCTCCATTATTGTTATGGTATCATTTTCACTGTAGTCTATTATCAAATTATTTCCATCTTTTGATAAATTAACGTCACTTGATGTTATTCCGTTTCCAAATACAATCTTATCAGACCTTGTGTCAACTGCATTATAATCATACTCCCATATAACATCCTTTCCGTCTCCTAAATTGAATATATATGTATCATCTCCGCTTACACCTTCCAGACGGTCGTTTCCTGTACCGCCTATCAGAATATCATCTCCGTCTCCGCCAAATAACTTGTCATCACCTTCCTCACCATACAGAATATCATTTCCATCATTTCCTGAAATAAAATCATCTCCTGTGCCTGCATAAATGGTCTCATCAATACTATATATTCCATTTATTGCATCACTTCCATAGATTGTATCGTTTTCTGCGGTTCCAACTGTGATTGTTTTCTCTATGAAATCATCTGAATCCCATACTGTACCATCTGCAAACTCTATACGTGCCAGACCATATGTACCTCCCCAGAATTGATATTTTACTGTTGTCATCTGTCCCGTAACCTTATTTGTTATATATAAATGATTGTCATATCGTTTTAATATAATATCCTCAGGATTTATACCTTCACCATATACAATCTTATCACTCAATCTGGAAGTCATATTATAATCACTGTTAATGATAATATCGTTTCCATCAGCCGTTCCAATTATATAGGTATCCTCTCCTTCTCCGCCTTCCATATAATCTTCTCCTGCTCCGCCTATAAGTACATCATTTCCATCACAGCCAAAAAGCCGGTCATTTCCACTTTCACCATATAAAATATCATCTCCATCATCTCCATTTACGGTATCATCACCTGCACCTGCATAAATGGTTTCATCTATACCATATATTCCATCTATTGCATCATTTCCATAGATTGTATCGTTTTCAGTGGTTCCAACTGTGATTGTTTTCTCTATGAAATCCTTTGAATCCCATACTGTACCATCTGCAAACTCTATGTAAGTCAAGCCGTTCATGCCTCCCCAGAATTGATATTTTATTGTTGTTATCTGTCCTGTGGATAAATTAGTAATATATAGGTTGTTTCCCCATCTTCTGAGTTCTATATCAGACGGGTTGATTCCCTCACCAAATATAATTTTATCATTAAAATCATCGTTATCATTAATATTATAATTTTCTATAGTGTCGTTGCCATCATTTACTCCAATTATATAGACATCCGTGCCATCACCGCCTTCCATATAATCATCTCCTGCTCCGCCTATAAGCACATCATTTCCGTAACATCCATACAGACTGTCATTTCCACCATTTCCATATAGATAATCACTTCCATCATATCCGTATAATGAGTTGTTATTATCATCACCGTATATAAAATCTTTCGAGACAGTTCCTTCTCTTATGTACGAATCACCATTCATAAAATAGCTGTTCTCAAAACACATTTCCGATATAGCTTCAAGATAGACCTTGTTATCAGAAAATGCCTGAATATAATCCACGAGATTGATATTATTGCCGACATTAACATATCCTATATACCTTCCCATCTCTGCCACAGCATCCGACATATCAAGCCCCTGCCCTTCACAGAACGAAAGAAACACCCTGAATGTATCCGTATTAAGGTATCTCCTTCCGAATTTATCTTCCTCCCAGAATGTCATACTTATACAATCTGCAAAATCAGTCTGTGAATTCAATATGCAGTAATACGCATTGAATATATCAAAATAAATCTCGTCAAGCATATATCCGGCCTTATTGACAGGATTTTCTCCTTCCGTTCCCACAAAATCTCTGCCCATAAACTGCTCCACAACAGTAAGCTTCTTCGCATCTGTAAACTCACCTCGGCTTCCTGATAATACATCATCTGCACCTGTTATAAAATATAATATATTCTTTACAATATTTTCTTTCTCCGTAATTGATTCCGATGCCATAAACTGCTCCACATATGTCTTCAGCGTACCTGTAGTATCAAGCTGCATAAGAGTATGCAATGAAGAAACATTTCCTATAGACCGAACATCAGGGAGGTTCATTATTTCTTCTGAAATTTCTACATTTATAATTTCTCTTGAATCATAGAGGTTTGACGCAAAATAAAACTCACCTATCCTACATGTAGAGCCATCAGCATATTCTACAGCTGAAGAAACGACACCATCCGTCTCACTGCCGTTAAGCGATATGCTTCTTATACCAAGAGCCTCCAATGTATAAAGCTCATCCTGCTGACTTATACCATCGCTGTTCCTATCCTGCCATACTCTGAGCCGACTGAATACATCATCATATATATCTAGTACTCCGTCATCATTTAGGTCATACTGCGCAAGTGCTTCAAAGCCACTGCGAGCACGGCTTCCATCCGGCAATATCGTAGAATCTCCGAACAACTCCGAGCCGCCATTTATAATACCGTCACCATTCAAATCTATGGCAAGAAGCCCGTCATCAGGTGATACCCATGCAGTCTTCTCTGCAAGCCCATTAGCATCCTCGTTGAAAAATACTCCATCTTCTACGGATAAAAGTTCAAACCCATCTTTGTCAAGGTCGATAACAAGAGGATCATTAAATTCTCTAATTATCGTTGTTGCCAAATCGTATAAATTATCAAAACTCTTTCCTATACCCCTAATAATTTCCTCACTTATATCTCCGACAAAATCTGCGATTTTAAAAGCTATCGTTGCAGCCAGTAATCCACCGACAATTATTCCTCCCGGCCCCATCACGGACAAACCCGCAATCATAAAAACAGGTGCAATAGCCTCAGTCAATGCTATACCACCCATAAAAGTCAAATCAAAATTGACATATTTCCCTGCTATAATTCCGGCAGCCTCAAAATAATCGCCTTTGCTTATTGCTTCTTTGGCATCTGTTATTGCATCACAAGCCATTGAATAGCCTTCATATGCCGTAATTGCCACACCTAAAAATTTAAAACCATATTTAAAAATTGATGCCATCTTTGGATTAACCGACCACGAACTTAAGGTTGAAATCAATTCCTTTACTTCCGCACTTGGCAAAGCACTGCCTAATTCTATAAGTGCATTCTCTTCGGCAGATAAGGATTCTAAGTTTTTTCCCGAAGCCCTCATATAATCCAGCAAAGCCGCTGCTCTCGCTTCGGGTTCGACAGCTCCATATGCACTTCTTATCAGATAATCAAACTCTTTTAACTGAAACTTCTCCGCAGTCGATAACAAATCATACATATCCCCATATCTCTCAAGCATTACGGCATCTCTTTCAAACATATTGAATACACTATGATTAGTCATATATGCATATTCTTCAGGGATTATATCAGGGATAACATTTTCCAAAATTGTATTTTTAAAACTGTAACCAATTATTTCTCCCGATTCTCCTATATAAACCAGCGAATTACCCAGATTGTTTATGGACAAGCCTTTCAAAAAGTTAAATCTATCATATTCGCTCATTGTCAATAATTCAGCTTTTGAAACACCAAAAAAATTTGCATTATCAGGTGCATTTTTTAACCAAGTTACTAATTCATCGCAATTGAAAATTCTATCTTCCTTAGCATTTTCAATAAAAGCTATAACATTACCTTTAGTATCACCGGCAAATCTCCTTGAAGCTATAGACCAAAATGAATCGGATACACCTTCTGAACCTGAAGCTTTATATAATAATTCGCCTGCAAGTTCAACGCTGTATTCAAGTCCGTCACATTCTAATGCATATTTAAATATGTCTATACTGAATCTATCATCGGATAATAATTTGTATGCTTCCGTACGGTTTATCATACGAACAGAGCTTCCAAAATCATTTGATATCATATTTATATAAGCATCTTTTTCCCCACTGTAGAGTATTGTAACTGCATCTGATGCTGCAATATTATCCTCGATAGATATATTTTCGATTATTTCCCTTAAATCATCGACAGATATATCTTCATTATTGGATATCTTTTCAAGTAATTCTTCTATTAATTCCTCGGCTGTCATTAAAATACCCCCCTTTCAAATATTATTTCATATTTATCATCTTTAAATAAAGGTGAACCTGACACCCTATATGTATTAAAGGCTTCTTTTAACTCAGAAATCACTTCTTCTTTATTAAGTTCCGACGGAATATAAAGAGATATCAATTTCCATGTACAAATTTTATCCTTTAATTTCCAGTCAACATCAAACTTTACAAGACATTTTTTATAGTAAAATATAAAGCTTTGATAATGTGGCGGTTCTCTATCTGTATTATAGTGAAATAATACGTTATCCTTTTCTCTGTCTATAGTCCATCTAACAGGAGTATATTCTGTGCCATATTTATCAACAAATGTTCTTCTTTCTTCTTTTTTAACATGTTCATTCACAAAACCCATTTATATTTCCTCCCTTTTATTTCTTTATGGATATATTTTCATTATTGGCTATCTTTTCAAGTAATTCTTCTATTAATTCCTCGGTTGTAATTAAAATAAACCCCTTCAAATTTTACTTCATATTCATCATCTGTAAATAAAGGTGAACCAAACACCCTATATGTATTAAAGGCTTCTTTTAACTCAGAAATCACTTCTTCTTTATTAAGTTCCGACGGAATATAAAGATTTATCAATTCCCAAGTGCAAATTTTATCCTTTACTTTCCGGTCAACATCAAACTTTACAAGACATTTTTTATAGTAAAATATAAAGCTTTGATAATGTGGCGGTTCTCTATCTGTACTAATCCAAAATAATATTTCATCTTTTTCTTTGTCTATAGTCCACACACTCGGGCTGTATTCTGTGCCATATTTATCAACAAATGTTCTTCTTTCTTCTTTTTTAATATGTTCTTTTACAAAACCCATCTTGCCTACACACTCCTTTTATTAATATCAAATTTAATTTTCATTTCTTCAATTATTTCTTCTATTTTTTTCATTTATAATCTCCCCTGTCAAACTCGGTAGTGTCAAGTTGACACTCCTTTTTTCTATATAAATCTTTTATTTTAAAGGGATTTTCAAAAAGATAGTGATAACCCCCTAAAAAACCAGTATAATTGAATCTGCTACAAAACAA
>JAFTFE010000118.1 GCA_017449765.1 Lachnospiraceae bacterium
CAATCTTTCTTACTTCCTTAGCTCTTGCCTCGGTAGTCTCAATCTTGCCGTGATATATTAACTGTGTTACCTGATTACGAAGTAAAGCCTTTCTCTGATCAGCTTTCTTTCCAAGTTTTCTATACATTGCCATTTTAATATCCTCCTTACCCGTGGCCGGGTCTTCACTGTGCTTACTATTATTCGGCGTGAGTGGTATTACAGCTGATTAGTCATCAACTGATTTAAGTGATAAGCCTAATTCCTTAAGCTTAGCTAATACTTCTTCAAGAGACTTACGACCAAGATTACGAACCTTCATCATATCCTCAGAAGTCTTGTTGGTTAATTCTTCTACTGTATTAATGCCTGCTCTCTTGAGACAGTTGTATGAACGAACTGAAAGCTCAAGCTCGTCTATGTTCATCTCAAGAACCTTCTCCTTCTCATCATCAGTCTTCTCAACCATAACATCTACAGTCTTTGCATTCTCTGATAAATCAATGAAAAGATTCAAGTGCTCGCTTAATACCTTGGCAGCAAGGCTTACTGCTTCATCAGGTGCAAGCGCTCCATTTGTAAATACATCCAATGTAAGCTTGTCATAATCAGTAATCTGACCTACACGTGTATTCTCTACCGTGAGATTTACACGCTCAACCGGAGTATAAATGGAATCTACAGCAATTGCATCTATGGATGAATCTATGCCCTTATTCTTGTCAGCACCCACGTAACCTCTGCCATTTGTGATTGTAAGTTCCATATCAAGTCTTGCGTCAGAGCCACTTAAATTTGCTATTACAAGATCAGGATTAAGTATTTCCAAATCTCCATCAACCTGAATGTCACCTGCTGTTACTACAGTATCACCTACTGCGTCAATATATGCTGACTTAATTTCATTTAATGAACCGTTATTCTTAATAACTAAATTCTTGATATTCATCACAATCTCAGTTACATCTTCCTTAACTCCCGGAATTGAACTAAACTCATGGAGAACACCCTTAATCTTAACCATACTTACAGCAGTACCCGGTAATGAAGAAAGCATGATTCTTCTTAATGAATTACCAAGTGTTGTACCGTAACCTCTCTCTAAAGGTTCTACAACAAATCTTCCGTACTTGTTGTCCTCGGAAATCTCAGCGATTTCTATCCTTGGCTTCTCAAATTCAAACACTATATAACCCTCCTTTAAGAATAAATGTGACTAAGTTACTTCTTACTTTTACTTCGAATATAACTCGACAATAAGGGTTTCATTTACAGGAACATCAATCTGCTCTCTAAGCGGCTTCTCAATTACAGTACCGCTTAATGTCTCAAGGTCTGACTCTAACCAGTCCGGAGTAGTATGTCCTGTATTTGCCTCAACTATATCCTTATATCTCTGTAAAGATTTACTCTTCTCTCTGATTTCAATCTTATCACCTGCATTTACTCTGTATGAAGGGATATTAACGCACTTGCCGTTTACAAGTACATGCTTATGATCTACTATCTGTCTTGCCTCACGTCTTGTTCTTGCAAATCCCATACGGAATACAATATTGTCAAGTCTTGACTCAAGTAATATCATAAGGTTTGGTCCTGTAAGACCAGGCATTCTCTCTGCCTTCTCATATAAGTTACGGAAAGGCTTCTCAAGCATACCATAGATAAACTTAGCCTTCTGCTTCTCACGAAGCTGAGTTCCGTATTCACTTACTTTTCTATTTGCTCTTGTTAATTTTCTCTTTGACTTCTTATTTACACCGAGATACATTGGCTCCATACCCAAAGATCTGCATCTCTTAAGAACTGGGGTTCTATCTACTGCCATTTCCTTGTACCTCCTTATTAGACTCTTCTTCTCTTTGGCGGACGACAACCGTTATGTGGAACCGGTGTAACATCCTTTATACTAACAACTTCTAGACCACTTGCTGAAAGAGCACGAATAGCTGCCTCTCTTCCTGAACCCGGGCCTTTAACCATAACGTCAATAGTCTTTAAACCATATGGTAAAGCTGCCTTTGCAGCAGTCTCAGCTGCCATCTGTGCAGCATAAGGAGTAGACTTTCTTGAACCTCTGAAACCAAGTCCTCCTGCACTTGCCCAAGATAAAGCATTACCCTCGGCATCCGTCAATGTAACAATTGTATTATTAAAAGATGACTGAATATGTGCCTGTCCACGCTCAACGTTCTTTCTGACACGCTTCTTAGCCACTTTTTTAGTAGTAACCTTCTTAGCCATTAAACTAAACCTCCCATGGTTATTCTATAACTTCCGCGACGTATCTATCGTGGACCTAAATTACTTCTTCTTATTAGCTACTGTCTTCTTAGGACCCTTACGGGTTCTTGCGTTTGTCTTAGTCTTCTGACCACGAACAGGAAGTCCCTTTCTGTGACGGATACCACGGTAGCATCCAATCTCCTGTAAACGCTTAATATTAAGTGCTATCTCTCTACGTAAATCACCCTCTACAACCTGAGTCTCGTTGATAACTTCGCTAAGTCTCTTAACTTCTTCATCAGTTAAGTCACGAACTCTTGTATCAGGATTAACATTTGCTGCTTTAAGAATTCTGTTTGATGAAGCTCTACCTATACCATAGATATAAGTAAGTCCAATCTCGATTCGCTTGTCTCTTGGTAAATCAACACCTGAAATACGAGCCATTCTAATATACCTCCGTAAATTTAACTTCCTAAAACTGCCGGTAATACCGGTCTTACTTTGCTTAATCACATCCAAGTATCTTCTATAATATATAGAAGGTGAAATGCATACCCGACATGCTTAACGCAATACTACATAATATAATTAAATTAGCATTTAAAAATGCTACAGCCGCTTTCTAAATAAAGTTAGAATGTAATACATTATTATTACACGCACAAAGACAAGGCATAGTTGCAGATGGGCTATCATCCTAAATACCTTGTTCTAACTCTTCCTTTGTCAGTTTTATAATTATCCCTGACGCTGTTTGTGCTTTGGATTTTCGCAGATTATTCTAATACTGCCTTTTCTTTTAATGACTTTGCACTTATCGCAAATCGGTTTTACTGATGCTCTAACCTTCATTAAAATGCACTCCTTTCAAAAAAGTCCGCTACAAATTGATATTCTATCATTCTTTAAATCAATTTGCAAGCAAAAGTTGTATTAA
>JAFTFE010000119.1 GCA_017449765.1 Lachnospiraceae bacterium
ACTTAGACATGATCTTACCTCCGAAGTGGGAAAATTTGGTACTAAAATGTAACCATTGTCTATATGATATTCAATTACCAAGGTTCAGTAAATACACGGTATTATTAAGCGCTTACTTTATTTCTTTATGAGAAGGGAGATTAGTAATGAAAAAAAACTTATTAAAACAAGCTTTGAAGAAAGCTGCGGCTATCGGTATAGCGTCAGTTATGGCGCTTGGTATTGTAACGACAGTTAAGACACCTATTGAAGTTAGAGCAGAATCCAATACTAAGGAATATATTATCTTAGAAAATGATTATTTGGCAATAGATAAGCAGTCGGAATCTGATTCAAAAAAAACGTTGAAAAGTATGATAACGTATCTGTCTGATGGTTCAATATGGAGAGAATACAAATATGATGAATATGGAAATATAACAAAAGAATATTTTTCCGGAGATTTCACTTATTATGAATATGAAAATGAATATGATGATGGAAAATTGACAAAAGTTAAATATAGAAATCCTGAAAGTGGTGATAGCGGTTATAGCATATATGAATATGATGACAATGGAAATGAGAAAAAAAATACATATTATAGTGATGATGGTTCGAAAGGTTATACATACATATATGAATACAACACTGACGGAAATATGACAAAAGAAACAATTGAAGATTCTGATGGCTCAATAATTGAGTATAGACTTTATGAATATGATGCTAATGGAAATATTACAAAAAAAACAAATTATTATTTACAACATAATACAAGCACTCGTTGTACAACATATAAATATGATTCTAACGGAAATGTAACAGAACGGAAGATATATTTTGATGATTCTTTAACTGTTGATGAAATATATAAATACGAATATGATGCTGATAAAATTCAAAAAAAGTGGACGAAAGATAAAACAGGTGAATCTGAAAAAAGTTGTGCAGTGTATGAGTATGATTCAGACAGAGATGTGACAAAGGAAACAATTTATGTCGATGATTCAATAGATAATTATACTATATACGAATATTATGACAAAGTTACTTACACTCCAATGTACCGCCTCTACAATCCAAATAGTGGTGAGCATTTCTACACTGCAAATGAGACGGAGAGAGATACACTAAGCAGCTTAGGATGGAAGTATGAAGGTGTAGCATGGAATGCTCCGGATAGTTCAGATACCCCTGTATACCGTCTCTATAATCCGAATGCAGGCGACCACCACTATACAACAAGTGAAAAAGAAAAAGATAATCTTGTAAGCTTGGGCTGGAAGGATGAAGGTATCGGCTGGTATTCAACAGGCTCCGACGGACAGGCGCTTCTCAGACTTTATAATCCTAATGCAACAGGAGCAGGAGCACATCACTATACTACAAGCGAAACTGAGAAAGATAACCTTGTAAGCTTAGGCTGGAAATATGAAGGTATAGCATGGTATGGCGGAAAGTAAGCTTTAATTTCAAAATAGATGTTTAAAAACCTTTACTTTTGCCGAAACTTATCATATAATACAAAGAGTTGTATAAGGTAAATGCGTTGATGGAGACTGCTTGTAAAAGGACATGACAGGGAATATGGTCACAGACTGAGAGCCATAACATGACACCCTACAAAAGCGGAACACTGCCTGAGCAGATATACTGAAGCCTACATCTTTGGTGAACCCGGTAAGAGGTCTAGGTATATCCGGATGACCGCCGTTATAGGTTAAGAGAGGAAGCGAAAGCTTCAATGCGGGTGGTACCGCGGATAAAATGTTTATTCGTCCCGAAGTCATTTAACTATGGCTTCGGGACTTTTTATGTTAAGAAGGAGAGAAAAAAATGCAACCAAACATTTACAGAGACATGACTATGGAGAACATAACAGAGGAACTCGTTGGTAAGGATGTAAGACTTGCGGGCTGGGTCGAGAATATCAGAGACCATGGCGGAGTATCTTTTGTAGACTTAAGAGATATGTATGGAGTTATGCAGGTCGTTATGAGAGATACGAGTCTCTTGGATGGTATAACCAGAGAGGAATGTATATCAGTAAAGGGTAATATACAGCACAGGGATGAGGATACATATAATCCTAAAATCCCTACGGGAACTATTGAGCTTGAAGCTCATGAGGTGGATATACTCGGAAAGATTTACAAGCAGCTTCCTTTTGAAGTTACAACCTCAAAGGAGGTAAGAGAGGATGTAAGACTTAAGTATCGTTACCTGGATTTACGAAACCGTAAAGTTAAAGAAACAATGATATTTAGATCTAAGGTTATCAGCTTTTTAAGACAGAAGATGACCGAACTTGGATTCCTTGAGATTCAGACACCGATTCTTTGTGCTTCATCTCCTGAGGGAGCGAGAGATTATATCGTTCCTTCGAGAAGATATAAGGGTAAGTTCTATGCTCTTCCACAGGCGCCGCAGCAGTATAAGCAGCTTCTTATGGTGTCGGGGTTTGATAAGTATTTCCAGATTGCACCTTGTTTCAGAGATGAGGATGCAAGAGCTGACCGTTCACCGGGTGAGTTCTATCAGCTTGACTTCGAGATGAGTTTTGCTACCCAGGAAGATGTATTCAAAGTTGGAGAGGAAGTGCTTACCGCTGCATTTAAAGAGTTCGCTCCGAAAGGGTATGCGGTTACCGAAGCCCCTTATCCTATTATCAGCTATAAGGAGGCTATGCTTAAGTACGGTACTGACAAGCCGGATTTGCGTAATCCACTCCTTATCATAGATTTATCGGAGTTCTTTAACAGATGTACATTTAAGCCGTTTCAGAATAAGACTGTGAGAGCGATAAATGTTCATGCCAAACTGTCAAAGGGACAGCATGAGAAGATGCTTAAGTTTGCAACGTCAATCGGTATGGGCGGACTTGGTTACCTTGAGGTTTTGGAAGACGGCTCATATAAGGGACCGATAGATAAGTTTATTCCTGATGATATGAAGGGTGAGCTTAAGGAGCTGGCAGGACTTAATGTCGGAGATACTATTTTCTTTATTGCAGATAATGAGAAGCAGGCATCTCTTTTTGCAGGTCAGATAAGAACAGAACTTGGTATAAGACTTGATTTACTTGAGAAGAATGCATATCGTTTCTGTTATATTAATGACTTCCCTATGTATGAGTATGATACGGATACTAAGAAGATTGGATTTACACACAATCCGTTCTCTATGCCACAGGGTGGTCTTGAAGCATTAAATGAGAAGGACCCTTTAGAGATTCTTGCTTACCAGTATGATATCGTATGTAATGGTGTTGAGCTTTCATCAGGTGCTGTAAGAAATCATGATATGCAGATTATGGAAAAAGCGTTTGAGATAGCAGGTTATGATAAGGAAGTACTTGAGGCTAAGTTTGGAGCGCTTTACAGTGCATTCCAGTTTGGAGCACCTCCACACGCAGGTATGGCGCCGGGCGTTGACCGTATGATAATGCTTCTTAAGGAAGAGGAGAATATCAGAGAGGTTATTCCGTTCCCTATGAGCGGAACAGCGCAGGATCTTATGTGTGGTGCACCAAATGAAGTTACCGAGCAGCAGCTTCGTGAGGTTCATATTAAGATAAGACAGTAGGTTTGATTTTAGAAACGAGGTTTAAAATGGTTATTACAGACGAAACAATTGATTATGTTGGAATCCTTGCCAAGCTTGAACTTTCCGATGAGGAAAAGGAGCAGGCAAAAAAGGATATGTCTAATATGCTTGATTATGTAGGCAAATTAGATGAGCTTGATACTGAAAATGTAGAGGCTATGAGCCATGCTTTTCCTGTAAGTAATGTTATGAGGGAAGATGTGGTTACCAACGGTGATGACAGAGAAAATATGCTTGCCAATGCACCGGAAGAAAGAAATGGCTGCTATGATGTGCCTAAGACATTTGACTAAGGAGGTGACTTGTGTGGATTTAATGAGTTTGACAGCAGTAGAACTTGGGGAAAAAATCAAGAATAAAGAAGTTACTGTTAAAAAAGCTGTAGAAGAAAGCCTCCGCAGGATTGATGTACTTGAAAAGGATGTAAATTCTTTTGTAACAGTTGATAGAGAGGGTGCTTTAAAGCGGGCGGATGAAGTGCAAAAAAAGATTGACGCGGGTGAGCTTACAGGCCCTCTTGCAGGAGTACCGGTAGCAATAAAGGATAATATGTGTACGGAAGGACTACTCACCACATGTTCGTCCAAAATATTAAGTAATTTTGTGCCTACTTATACGGCTACGGCAGTTGAGAAGCTGATAGAAGCCGGTGCGGTTATAATAGGTAAGACCAATATGGACGAGTTTGCTATGGGCAGTACATCGGAAACTTCGTATTATGGAGCAACCAAGAATCCTTGGGATTTAGACAGAGTTCCGGGTGGTTCATCAGGTGGTTCTGCGGCAGCAGTTTCTTCAGAGGAAATTCCTTACGCACTTGGTTCGGACACGGGTGGTTCAATCAGACAGCCTGCCGCATTTTGCGGAGTAACGGGAATCAAGCCGACATACGGAAGGGTGTCACGTTACGGGCTTATTGCTTACGGTTCTTCATTAGACCAAATAGGACCTATTGCTAAAGATGTAAGAGACTGTGCCACTATTTTAGAGATTATATGTCAGCATGATGATAAGGATTCCACATCTTATAAGGATGCGGCTTCTGATTTTACGTCAGCGCTTGTAGATGATGTAAAGGGTATGAAGATAGGTATACCAAGCGACTATCTTGCTGAAGGTATAGAGCCTGAAATCAAGGATGCAATACTTGCAGCGGCTAAGGTACTTGAAGATAAGGGTGCAATTGTGGAAGAATTTTCACTTGGCATGGTTGAATATGCTATACCTGCATATTATATAATTGCCTCAGCAGAAGCATCTTCAAACCTTGAGAGATTTGATGGTGTTAAATATGGATACAGAACGCCTGAGTATACAGACCTTCACAACATGTACAAAAAGACACGTTCGGAAGGGTTTGGAGCAGAGGTTAAGCGAAGGATTATGCTTGGCTCATTTGTGTTAAGCTCAGGATATTATGATGCATATTATGTCAAAGCACTTAAGACTAAGGCTCTTATTAAAAAAGCCTTTGATGATGCATTTGATAAATATGATGTTATACTCGGACCGGTTGCGCCGACCACAGCTCTTAAATGCGGAGAATCTTTAAGTGATCCGCTTAAGATGTATCTCGGAGATATATATACGGTATCTGTAAATCTTGCCGGACTGCCGGGTATATCACTTCCTTGCGGATATGATAAGGATGGACTTCCGATAGGATTACAGCTCCTTGGACAGACCTTTGATGAGAAGTCTATTATAAGAGCTGCTTATGCTTATGAGCAAAGCAGGGAATACAAGAGACCGGCTATAGCAGAGAGGGGGCTTTAAGAATGAGTGAGATATATGAAACTGTCATCGGACTTGAAGTCCACGTAGAGCTTGCAACCAAAACCAAGATATTCTGTGGCTGTTCAACTGCTTTTGGCGGAGAACCAAATACACATACCTGTCCCGTATGTACAGGCATGCCGGGTTCACTTCCGGTACTTAATAAGGCGGTTTTGGAGAAAGCGGTTGCTGTAGGACTTGCGACGAATTGTACCATAACCAGAAAAGGTAAGTTCGACAGAAAGAATTATTTCTACCCGGATAATCCGCAGAATTATCAGATATCACAGCTTTATTTTCCTATATGCCGTGACGGTAAGGTGGAAATAGAGGTTGGTGGAGAAAAAAAATTTATAAGAATACACGAGATTCATATGGAGGAGGATGCAGGTAAGCTGGTTCATGATCCGTTTACCGATACTTCGCTTGTGGATTATAATCGTTCGGGTGTACCTCTTATAGAGATAGTTTCCGAACCGGATATGCGTTCGGCAGATGAGGTTAATGCTTATCTTGACAAATTAAGACTTATAATCCAATATCTCGGAGCGTCTGATTGTAAACTTAATGAAGGTTCTATGCGAGCTGATGTAAATCTTTCTATAAGGAAGGTCGGAGAAGAAAAGTTCGGTACAAGAACCGAGATGAAGAATCTTAACTCATTTAAGGCGATTACAAGAGCTATCGAGAATGAGAGAGAGCGTCAGATTGATTTGATTGAGTCAGGCGAGGGAGTTATACAGGAGACAAGAAGATGGGATGATGAGAAAGGATATTCGTATGCGATGCGTTCAAAGGAGGATGCACAGGATTACAGATACTTCCCTGACCCTGACCTTGTGCCTATTATTGTTGATGATGAATTTTTGAATTCCGTAAAATCACGTCAGCCGGAGCTTCGTGATGAAAAGAGGATAAGATATAAGGAAGAGTATAATATTCCTGAATATGATATAGATATAATCACTAATTCCAAGAGGATGGCAGATATATTTGAAGAAACCATATCATTGGGTGCAGAGCCTAAGAAGGTATCCAATTGGCTTATGGTCGAAACCATGAGACTTATGAAGGAGCATGATGTGGACGCAGATAATTTAAGCTTTTCTTCGAAAAATCTTGCCAAGATAATTGAGATGGTTGACAAAAAGGTGATAAACGGTTCAGTTGCAAAGGAGGTTTTTGAGAAGGTATTTACAGATGATATTGAACCGGAAAAATACGTTGAAGAAAACGGACTTAAAACTGTAAATGATGAGGGTGCACTTACCAAGACTATTGAGGAGATAGTGGCTGCAAATCCTAAGTCGGTCGAGGATTACAAGAGTGGTAAAGAGAAGGCTATAGGATTCCTTGTAGGACAGACTATGAAGGCTATGAAGGGTAAGGCGGATCCGGGAGAAGTAAACAGAATTTTAAAAGAAATACTTTCAAATTAGGAGGAAAAAAGATATGAGAACTTATTTAGTAACCGGAGGAGCAGGTTTCATAGGCTCAAATTACATTCATTATATGTTCAGAAAGTACGATAATGAAATCAGAATTATAAATGTGGATGCTCTTACCTATGCAGGTAATTTGGAGAATCTGAAGGATATTGAGAACAGAGATAATTATACTTTTGTTAAAGCGGATATATGTGATAGTGCTGCTATTTCTAAGATATTTGCTGAAAATGACATTGACAGAGTAGTACATTTTGCGGCAGAATCACATGTTGACAGAAGTATCAAAAATCCTGAGGTCTTTGTACAGACGAATGTACTTGGTACAGCAGTTATGCTGAACTCGGCTAAGGCAGCATGGGAGCTTCCTGATGGCAGCTTCAAGGAGGGCAAGAAGTTTTTGCATGTTTCCACGGATGAAGTATATGGTTCGTTACCGGATGATGATAATGCTTTCTTCTATGAGACTTCTCCATATGATCCGCACAGTCCTTATTCAGCAAGTAAAGCATCATCGGATATGCTTGTAAAGGCATATATGGATACTTATAAGTTCCCTGCAAATATAACTAATTGCAGTAATAACTACGGACCTTATCAGTTCCCTGAGAAACTTATACCGCTCATTATCAATAATGCGCTTTCCGGCAAAAAGCTTCCTGTATATGGAGATGGTAAGAATGTGCGCGACTGGTTATTTGTTGAAGATCATGCCAAGGCTATAGATATGGTACAGGAGCAGGGAAGATTATTTGAAACATATAATATAGGTGGACATAACGAGAAGCAGAATATAGAAATAATCAATATAATCATTGATACACTTCAGGAGATGCTTCCTGACGGCGATCCGAGAAAGCAGCTTGTGTCAAAGGATTTGATTACTTATGTTGAAGACAGAAAGGGACATGACAGAAGATATGCTATAGCCCCTGACAAGATCAAGGCAGAGATAGGCTGGGAGCCTGAAACCATGTTTGCAGAGGGTATCAAGAAGACTATCGCATGGTTCTTCGAACATGAGGATTGGATGAAGAATGTAACAAGCGGCGATTATCAGAAATATTATGAGGATATGTACGCAGGAAAGTAAAAAGTTTGACAAATATAAGAAGTGAAAAGGAGATTGTAATATGAAGGGAATAATTTTAGCAGGCGGTGCAGGTACAAGATTATATCCGCTTACCAAAGCTGTATCAAAACAGATAATGCCGGTTTATGATAAGCCAATGATATACTACCCGCTATCAACTCTCATGCTTGCAGGCATAAGAGAGGTACTTATTATATCTACACCGAGAGATTTGCCTACATTTGAAGATCTTTTCGGTGACGGTTCACAGCTTGGCATGAGTTTTTCCTATAAAATACAGGAGACACCGAGAGGACTTGCCGATGCATTTATAATAGGTGAGGAATTTATCGGTTCAGACAGTGTTGCGCTTGTATTAGGAGATAATATATTCTATGGACAGAGCTTCTCAAAGGTCTTAAGAAGGGCAGCCGAAAGAGAGAAGGGTGCAACTATATTCGGATATTATGTCAAGGACCCAAGAGAGTATGGCGTTGTGGAATTCGATGAAGACGGAAAGGCTTTATCAATTGAGGAAAAGCCTGAGCATCCTAAGTCAAATTATGCTGTGCCGGGACTATATTTCTATGATAATGATGTGGTAGAGATTGCTAAAAATGTTAAACCTTCTGCCAGAGGTGAGATAGAGATAACAAGTGTAAATAATGCTTACCTTGACAGAGGAGACCTTATGGTTGAGACTCTTGGAAGAGGTTTTGCATGGCTTGATACAGGCAATCATGATATGCTTCTTGATGCCGCGGATTTTGTGGCTGCATTCCAGAAGAGACAGGGTATGTACATATCTTGTATAGAAGAGATAGCTTACAGAAGAGGCTTCATAGATAAAGAACAGCTTCTTAAGCTTGCAGAACCGCTTATGAAGACGGCATACGGCCAGTATCTTGTGGACGTCGCCAACGGTCTGTAAATCTGAAAGGAAGGATAAAATGGGTAAATCAAAGAAAGATGAAGACGTTATAGATGTTGAGTATGTTGACGATGATGATAACGGTGATGATGAGAAAAATCCTAAAAAATCTTTTAATGCCGTTAAGATTGTTATTATCGTAATTATTATCATGCTTGCCGGATTTGACAGTTATTATTATGTAAATGAACAGGAAAATGCTGTTATAACCATGTTTGGAAAGGTTATAACGACTAATACTGCAGGGCTTTATTTTAAGATACCGTTTGTTCAGAAGGTCCAAAAAGTTGATGTAACAACACATGGTACAGGTATAGGATATACGATTTCCAATAACGGACAGAATATAACCGATACAATGGACGGCATAATGATTACATCGGATTTTAATCTGCTTAACATTGATTTTTATCTTGAATATAAAGTGTCAGATCCTGTAGCGTATCTTTATAATTCCAATAATCCGGAGGAAATTCTGAAGGATATAGCATTATCAAGTATAAGATCTGTGGTAAGTAATTATACGGTTGATGAGGCGATGACAACGGCTAAAAGCCAAATACAGTCTGATGTTAAGGAAGATATGATACGTGAGCTTGATGAACACAATATCGGACTTCAGATAATTAATATAACGGTACAGGATTCAGAACCTCCTACTGAGGAAATTATTGCAGCATTCAAGTCTGTTGAGACTGCTAAGCAGGGCGCTGATACCGCCAAGAACAATGCTCTTCAATATCAGAATCAGCAATTGCCAAATGCAACAGCAGAGGCAGACAGGATACGTAAGGAAGCTGAGGCAACTAAGGCAACACGTATTGCTGAGGCTGAAGGTCAAGTTGCAAGACTTAATCAGATATACGAACAGTATAAGCTGTATCCGCTCATAACCAAGAAGAGAATGTTCTACGAAACTATGGAGGAGGTACTTCCGTCAATGAAGATTATCATAACAGACGGACAGACAGAAGAGATACTTCCTATAGATAGTTTTGCTGATATTAATACAACGACGACAAATAATTATACAAGTGAAAAGGGGGATGGTTCAGATGTCGAAACAAGCACCGAAGAAAATTAATGCTAAACCTGTTATAATCGGCATATTCGTTTTACTTGCACTTGTGATTATTTTTAATTCGTTTTATACTGTGCAATATAATTCACAAGCAATTGTAAAAAGATTTGGTAAGATTTTAAAGATTGAAGCAGATGCGGGATTACATTTTAAAATCCCTTTTGTTGATGATATACAGGAAGTTTACGGCGGTAACAGAGTATATGATATACCTACAAGTGATGTAATTACAAAGGATAAGAAGTCCATGATAGCCGATGATTATGTCGTATGGAAAGTGACAGATCCGAGTAAATATTATAAGACTTTGGGGGCTGTGGATGTAAGGGCTGAGGAACGTATTGATGCAGCTGTATATAATGCAACTAAGAATACTATTTCATCAATGACTCAGGACGAGGTTATAGCTGCAAGAGGCACTGCTCTTACCGAGATTATAACGACAGCTTCTAATTCTGATATGGCAGGCTATGGAATCACTATCGTGACGGCAGAGATTAAAGCATTGGATTTGCCTGAGGACAATAAGGCAGCTGTATATGAACGTATGATTTCAGAGAGGGAAAATATTGCAGCAAGCTATACTGCACAGGGTAATTCCGAAGCGCAGATTATTAAAAATGAAACTGATAAGGAAGTTGCAATTACAATAGCAGATGCAGAAAAAGATGCAGAATCGACTATCGCTCAGGGTGAGGCCGAATATATGAGAATTCTTTCCGATGCATATAATGATCCTGATAAGGCAGAGTTTTATAATTATATAAGAGGGCTTGATGCTCTCAAGGAATCATTGAGGGGTAACAATAATACTCTTATACTTGATAAAGATTCCGAACTGGTACAAATATTGTACGGTGTTGAATAATTACTTAAGTGCTTTTTTAATCCTTAGCGTATCCTTGAATACCTTTATGCTGGTTTTTAAGGATATGCGGGATTTTTCTTTTCTTTCACGTTTGAATTTGAGTTCAATAGGCATTTCTACGATTTTGCATCCGGCTTTATTGGCTTTGGCAAGTATTTCAATATCAAATGCGTACCCATATGTTATCATTTCCGTACACAATGATTTGATGACCGGAGCTTTAAAAAGTTTAATACCTGTCTGGGTATCTTTTATATTAAGTCTGAACATTATCTTGAGGGTAATAAAGTATCCGATACTCATTATTCTTCTGATTAAAGGATATTCAAGCTTTGAATCCTTGTGAAGCTTGGAACCTATGACAATATCAGCTTTCTCATCTATCATAGCCCGGAGAAAACTTTTAAGCATAATAGGATTAAGTTCTAAATCGGAATCAAGAAATGCAATATAATTAGCATTTGCATATTCGACACCTTTTTCTATGGCTTTTCCTTTGCCCTGGTTAGGACTGTAGCTTATATAGGAGATCTTTGAGTCGCTTTCGGAGGCTGAGATTATTTCTTCACGAGTGTTGTCTGAACTGCCGTCATCTACGACTATAATTTTATAGTTGTGTACAAAACCGGATATTATATGTGATGCTTTAAGAAGATTTTCTCTAATATGCATACCTTCATTATAGGCAGGCATAATGACACACAGATAATATTTATCTGCGTTATTCAAGTCATCACTTATTACCGTATAATTATTGTCTTTTAAATTTGTTCCCATAAGTTTATTCCACCGTTTTTAAGTTAAATCTAAATATATCACAATTATGTGAGTCAGGCAAGTGCGAAGCACGCATTTGGTTTATTTCTGTTTTCCTTTATAATATTCATTTACAAGACTTCTATATCCCCATTCCTTCATCTGTGCATAGCTTATTTTGTAATTGCCTTTATAGTGTCTGCCGGTGATGCAATAACGTATGTATTGCTGCATATATTGGTCTATAGTCTTAAGGCCTGCATCAGTTGTAAGTAGCGGACAGTAAAATCTGCACCATGAGAATTCGTTGGAACTGCCGTTATCGAAAAATTTGTGATTCATTGCCTTTATAAAACCTTTTGCGGCTCTGTCATAAGAAATGTCTTTTTTCTCACTCCATCTTCTTAATGCATGTGCTTTTCGCCGTATCTTATCTTTTATCTTCTTCTTTGTATGCTCTGCTATATCTATGACGCCGTTGCCGTCAAAGGAAAAACCAAGAAAATCACAAGCTTCTCCCGGGTTATATATATGCACCTTAGAAGGATTTAATGACAGCTTGTGTGTTTCAATCTCATTATAGAGTATGGACTTATATAAATTTAAATCTTCCATGCTGTCAGCCAGAATCAATATATCATCAGAGTATCTGAAATAAATTATTCCTTTATCATGAAATAACCAATCTACATCTGACATATATATATTAGCCAAAAAAGGCGAGATTGGTATGCCTGCCATAGCACCTCTTTTTTCAGTTATTATATTATTATTTGAATCATCAGCATCCCGGTTTGGAATGACTGTTTTATCTGCGATTGCTTTATCTGCAATAAGGAGTGATTTTAAAAGGTCATACAGTTGTTCGTCGTCGTCATGCATAAATTCAAGTTTTTCCAATAAAAGCATAGTATCAATAGAATTAAAATAATTATGTATATCAACCTTAAGACAATATTTTTCAGATAGCTTTTCTGTGCTTTTGATTCGCACCACAGCATCTTTTACACCATAGTTTTTACGAAATGCATAGCAGTTATTACAGAAAAGATAGTCGTATTTGTACAGCATATAAGATATTATTTTTAAAAAAATATTGAAGTCCTGCGGATATGAATATACCACTCTTTTATTTCGGGTTCCGTCCTTATTGATTTCTTTTTTATAAGGAAGGGGCGGAACAAATTTTTTTTCTGATATTGAATTAAGTACAGGCAGATATTTTTCACTGTTTATATATTCGGCTATACTCACTGCTTCCGCTTTTGACAGATTTTGATGCAGTATCTTGTATTGCAGAAAATCATTCCATATATTTTTGTCATAAAGTTCATTTAAGATGCTCATTTTCTAATAATATCTCCAAAATAAAAAAGAAAGAGAAAAAACTTTGAAGAAATCAAAGCGTGCTTGATTTCTACCGGATTGAACGTATCCGGGCTGTCCATAAAGCCTTTTTAAATCAGGGTACGCTTCATCCGTCATGGACGCAGCAAATGTGCATTTCTCTTTCTTTTTATCAAATTAAATTCCTAATTCCTTTTTAATTCGGTCAGTCATATAACCTGTTTCATTCGGAAGGTAATCAAAGAAATCCAACATCTTGATACCGTTCATATCACAATATACCTTTATCTGTCTGTTGGCAATATGATCGTATTTTTTATAATCTTTCCAAAGACGTATGTATAATACTGTACTTCCGTTTGATACGATACCGTAGGAAATATTATCCGGAGCAGCATAATTCCTTCGTCTTGCATATATTTCCTTGCCTGCATAATTCTCGATTACGGATGGCGAAATATTTGTCTCAATAGAATATCCGAGCCCTGATATTATATCGTTAAGCTTATCATTGAATGACTTCTTAGTCTCATGTGATGCAGCCGGTGCAGTCTGTATAGGTGTATGGGCAGACTGGTCTGTATTTCCGGATGGTGTGCCGTATATGGCTTCCTCCTTAGCCTGAAAAGCTTTGTTGGCTAAATCAGAAAAGTCGTGGCTTCCATTGCCGATGGCATTATCAATTGATTTGGCAGCTGTTTTTAAAATGTTATCAAAAAATCCCATAGTATCTCCTCTTTATGTTTTTTATATGCGTTTTACACATCACATATTTTAGTATAATACATATAAAATGTCAAATGAGTTTTGGGCTTTTGCTGTGTCACGGGAACCGAATTAATTGTTGTATTTTTTCTTATAATAAGTTATCATATATCAGATAGGGAAAAATTTTTTAAAATACGATGAGGTAAAACTTATGAGTAAAAACAATAAAAAAAATAAATCAGAGTCTGTTTTAAAATGGGTGCTTGCACTTTTGGTTGAGATAATGATTTTAGCGTTGCTGATTATAGGATACTGGATATACTACAGGGATTCAAAGATAGAAAAAATTAAAAAAATAGAGATTGATGAAGAAGATTTGGCTATAAATGAGGGTATTAACGAAGAGGTACAGCAAAAATATAAAACCATAGTGCTGTTCGGTATTGATGCAAGAGATGTTACCAATCTTGGCGAAGGTAACAGAAGTGATTCCATAATGATTGTAAATATCAATAATGATACCAAAGAGGTTAAAATTGTATCAGTTTACAGAGATACTTTCTTAGAGGTGGAAAGTGATTCGCCGGTTACTGCTAAAGCCAATGCTGCTTATGCTTATGGCGGACCTCAGCTTGCCATCAAAACTTTGAATGCAAATCTTGATTTACAAATAACGGATTTTGTTACGGTTAATTTTCTGGGTCTTACAAAAGCTATAGATGATTTGGGAGGCATAACGGTTCATGTAGAGGAGAATGAGCTTCCGGTGCTTAATATGGCGATTGCTGAGCAGATTTCAGTTACAGGTATATACTCAGATGGAGTATTTACAACGGGAGACCTTTTGTTAAATGGTACACAGGCTACAGCATATGCGCGTATTAGAAGTACGGACCAGGGAGATATAACGAGAACTGAAAGGCAAAGAGATGTACTTACTAAGGTATTTCAGAAAGCAAAGTCCTCAGATTTAGCAACAATTAATGATATAATTGATGATGTATTCCCTGAGATTGCTACAAGTCTTACGGAGGATGAAATAAAAGAACTTGCAAATGCAATATTTGATTATCAGATAGTAGATACGGTCGGTTTTCCTTTTGCATATACACCTATTACGCATGAGACTAAAGGTGCCGTACTGGTTCCTGCCAACCTCACGGCAAATGTATCTGCGCTGCATGGATATTTATTCAATGAGACCGGATATGTGCCGACTGTGAATGTGCAGAATATAAGTGCTGTGATAAGTGGCGAGACGGGTGTGGCAGAGCAGCCGATCACTGTTGCCCCTCAGTCGTTTCAATAGGTAAAGAAACATTGTTAATAAGCGGAGTCGTTGAATGAAAAAAATCTCGGTTAAAATGGCAAAACTTAATAAAGAAGGTATAAAAAAGGTTATACTGAACGAAAGAAAAAAATACACCAATAAAATTCCCGAGAAAGTTGCAAAGCTGTTTGAAGTTGATGAATTCAAGGAGTCAGGTTTTGTCAGCTATAGAATGATTCCGAGAAATGATTTTAATGAGACATATATCGTGTATCTGTATGGCGGAGGTATGTGTCAGAATATAGATAATGAACAGTGGGATTTCATATCCCGTTTGGCTGTTAAATTCGGATGTGGCTTATTCGTGCCTATGTATCCTATAGCACCTGAGAACAGCTGTGGTGAAACATTTAAAATGCTTTGTAAATCATACTCGGATTTTGCGATGGGTATGGACGTAAAAAAGATAATTCTTATGGGAGATTCCTCCGGCGCGGGACTTGCCCTCTCACTTGCAATGCTGGCATGGCAGGAGGGCTTAAGAAAGCCTGATAAGCTTATTATGATTTCCCCTATTATAGATACAGAGTTTTTTGATAAAGATATTGAGGCTGTAATAGATAATACCATAGACAGAGGCGGCAGGATATATTATAACCAGAATGTCAAGGATTTCCTTAATTCCTATTGGGTAAAAGATTATGCTGTAAAGACAGATTATACAAGTCCTTTTTACGGAGATTATACGGATTTGTGTGATGATGTTGTAGTTTTTTCTTCTGTAGAGGATATGACAAACTGTTATTCAAGAGCATTCTATAATAAGGCAAAGGCACAGGGAATAAAAATCAGATTTTTTGAATTTGAAGAGGGCTTCCATGATTTTATGATATATGAGAACAATTATTCCCAGAAGAATGCGGTGCGTTATCTTGAGGATGTTATCGGTGAAAAATATGATAATTCCCTGCAGGATTTGTATATACTTAAGCTGTTATCCGATTGGACGAAGAAATATCCGGATATAATAAAGGATGAATGGGCGTCCAAATTTATATATGAGCATAAGTTTGATTTTTCCAAGATAAATACACACCTTAGTGAGTATAACAATCTTGTTCTTGCTACAACTGTCGCAGCTTGCGATGATAAGGTAAGACAGTTTATTATGAAATTCCCGTATTGCACAGTAATTAATTTAGGATGTCGTCTGGACAATATGTTTAAGCGTGTTGATAACGGAAGGATACAATGGTACAACGTCGATACACATAACATAATGTCTGTCAGAAGAGAAATGTATGGAGAGCGTGAACGCGAGACAACCATAGGCAGAAGTATGACTGACTTTTCATGGATTGAGGAAATTTCATGTAAGAGAAATCATGGTGTGTTATTTGTTTGTAATTATACACTGTCATATATGAAAAAAAATGATGTACATAACCTGATTAATAAAATATCGGATAGATTTCCCGGTTCCGAGCTTGTATTCTCCATAGCTTCATCAGGAATGACATTTGAGATGAATCTTTTTTATAAAGAGAATGTATTTATACAGAAGAAAAAGCAGTTTTATATAAATGATACGCAGAAGCTGTTTAGTAACTGGCAGTCAAATTATAAGATAATGGAAGAGGAGCCGGTTATGAAATATCTTCCTGATGACACTAAACTTAAATTTGGTACGAGGCTCCATGTCAGGTACAATAAGCTTACATATAATCATAAGATGGTACACGTTAAGCTTGGCAGTGAATCATATGAGTTAGTTGTATAAGTTAAGGGGTGTAGGTTGTGCTTGAAGCAAAGCATCTTGTAAAGACATTTGTAAGAAATGAAAAAAACAATGTAAAGACAAGCTTTAATGCTGTTGATGATATATCCTTAGAGGTTAGAAGCGGTGAGATAGTAGGCATAATCGGACCTAATGGTGCGGGTAAGACTACTCTGCTTCGTATGCTCGGAAATCTTATGAAGCCGACATCAGGCGAAATATCAATTTATAATAACAATGAGATAATATCTGATCCCGTAGTGATAAAAAGAAATATAGGATACTTATCGGGAAATACTAAGATGTATGGAAGACTTACCACCAGAGAATTGCTTGAGATAGCCGGCAATATATATGGTATGAGTGCTTCGGAGATAAAGATTCGTATTGATACGGTATCGAAGGTTCTTGATATGGGCGGCTTCATAGATAACAGGATTGAAAAACTCTCTACAGGTCAGACGCAGAGAGCATCAATCTCAAGATGTATTATACACAATCCGAAACTGTATATTTTTGACGAGCCTACACTTGGGCTTGACATAATAAGCAGCAATGCTATCGTTGACTTTATGCTTCAGGAAAAAGCTGATAACAAGGCTGTGCTTTATTCTACCCATTATCTTGAAGAGGCTGAGAAGTTGTGCGACAGGATAATTATAATCAACAAGGGTAAGATACTTGCAAGCGGAACAGTGGATGAATTGAAGAAAATGAGTGAGAACGGGAATATGCGTGAAGTGTTCAGTAATCTCATAGGGATAGTGTCAAGTGACGTATGAAAAAATGAGACAAATAAAAAAGGCACTTTTGAACCTTGGAAATTGTAGATATTTTA
>JAFTFE010000120.1 GCA_017449765.1 Lachnospiraceae bacterium
AGCAAAGGCGAGGTGACAGGCTCAATTTTATCAAAAAGAATCATGCATTAAGGCGAAAGCCGACACCGAGCCGAAGCGAAGCAAAGGCGAGGTGACAGGCTCAATTTTATCAAAAAGAATCATGCATTAAGGCGAAAGCCGACACCGAGCCGAAGCGAAGCAAAGGCGAGGTGACAGACTCAATTAAGAAATACCTTGACATTTACACTAAAAACACTTAACATATGTTAACATATAACAAATGTTAAATAATCAGGAGGTGAAATAAGAATAGTATGATACCAAATACAGATGAGTTTTTAAAAGCCATGTATAGATTTCATCATCTTAATATACAGGTGTTGATTCCGGAACTTTCGCGTGCGGAAGCAATTATAATAAATAATCTTGGTACGGCTGACAGAGAGGAAGGTTTAGGTCTTAAGATGTCCACACTTGGAAAAGTGTTGTGCGTGTCTATGCCGTCACTTTCGAGAATGATTAAAGGTCTTGAAGAACGTGGGCTTGTAAAAAGAGAGATTGATGTAAGAGACAGAAGAAATACCTATGTGGTTCTTACTGATAAGGGAAGAGAATTATTTGAAAAAACCGATGAGGTTATGACGGATTTTATTATGTCGGTTTATGAAAGAGTGGGAGAGAAAAAACTGACACAGTTAGGAAAGCTTATGTCTGAAATGGCTGATGTGGCTTCTGATGAGATTAATAAGAGAAAAATCGAAAATAATAATCTGGAAAATCAATAAAATAATAAAACGACAAAATATTAAATGAAAGGAATAAATTTACTATGGCACAGATATTTAAGAACATAGCTAAATATTGGCAATTTGTAATCATTATCTTTGTGCTTTTACTGGCTCAGGCATATGGTGACCTCGCACTGCCTCAGTATACCTCGGATATCATAGACACGGGTATACAGAATAAGGGTGTTGAGCATATACTGCCTGAAAAGATAACTGCCGATGAGTATGATTATGCGATTCTTTTTATGACAGATGAGGAGAAGGAAAAGTTTGAAGCAGCATATGAGGCTGACGGAGATGTCTACAAGAGAATTGTAAAGGACAAGGATAAACTTGAGGGATTAGATGAAGACCTGCTGCTTCCGATAGTTATAAATTATCAGATGGAAGCGGTTGCTGTGGATACCTTTAAACAGCAGATATGGAGTAATGAGGATGTAAGTAACGGGCTTCTTGCATATGGCATAACCGAAGAGGCATTTTATGAAATGTCTGTAGAAGAGATAGGACAGCTTATGAATATGGAGATATCCTCATACACTAAAGACATTGAGGATGAAGATGGCAATGCTGTTCCGACAGAGGTTATAGATATGCGTACCATCTACAAGTCTATGTATGATGCAGGCATGATGGATACCAAAGCACAGGACAGTGCAAGAGAGACCTTTGAACAGATGTCGGATACCATAGGTACTTCTACACTAAAGTCGATGGGGAAGGCGTGGACTATAGAAAGAGAAGCCGAGGCTGGCATTGATACAGATCAAAAACAAAAGGATTATCTGTGGGCATCGTGCTTTAGAATGATTGGCATGGCATTTTTAATTGCAGTAGCAGTTATACTTGTATCATATTTTTCTGCGATAGTCGGTGGACGTATCGGACGCGATTTGCGTGAGAAGGTATTTGGCAAGGTGCTTTCATTTTCAAATGCGGAGATGGATAAGTTCTCAACGGCTTCGCTTATTACCAGAAATACAAATGACATACAACAGGTTCAGCTTGTCAGTACATTATTACTTAGAATGATTTTATATGCTCCGATACTTGGTGTCGGTGGTGTAATCAAGGTTTATAAGACCGGAGCTGATATGGGCTGGGTTATTGCACTTGCAGTTGTGGTTGTGGTAGGCTTTGTCGGAATTTTGATGTCGGTTACACACAAAAAGTTCCGTCTCATGCAAAAACAAGTAGATGCGATAAATCTTGTGGCGAGAGAGCTTTTAACCGGAATAAGTGTTATAAGAGCATTTGGTCGTGAGAATGAGAGCGAGGAAAGATTTGACGGTGCCAATAAGGACCTGACCAAAACCCAGCTTTTTGTAAACAGGGTTATGAGCTTTATGATGCCGGGTATGATGCTTATCATGTATGCGGTAAATATACTTATCATATGGACTGCTGCGCACAGGATAGATGAGGGTATCATGCAGGTAGGAACCATGACAGCGTTTCTTACATACGCAATGCAGATTGTTATGAGCTTCCTCATGCTTTCGGTAATGTCGATTATGCTTCCGAGAGCGGGTGCTGCGGCAGAGCGTATCAAGGAGGTTATTGATACCGATTCAACCATTACTGATAAGGATTCGGCTAAATCAATAAGTGATGCCAAGGGTGTTGTGAGCTTTGAAAATGTACATTTCAAATATCCAAATGCCGATGCGGATGTACTTGATGATATAAGTTTTACTGCAAGACCGGGTGAGACTACGGCGATTATAGGAAGTACCGGATGCGGTAAGTCGACTATGGTTAATCTCATACCGAGACTCTATGATGTGACCGGCGGTAAGATAACGGTTGACGGTATTGACGTAAAAGATATTAAAATTAAAGAATTGCGTGACAGTATCGGATTTGTTCCACAGAAGGCGGTGCTTTTCTCGGGAACCATAGCAAGTAACTTAAGGTTCGGTAAGAGAGATGCGACAGATGATGAGATAAAGGAAGCAGCCGGGATTGCCCAGTCTACAGATTTTATAGAAGCAAAGGACGAGGCTTACGAAAGTCATATAGCACAGGGCGGAAGCAATGTGTCCGGCGGACAAAAGCAAAGACTTGCCATAGCCAGAGCCATAGCGAAGAAACCTAAGATATATGTATTTGATGACAGCTTTTCGGCGCTGGATATGAAGACAGATGCAAAATTAAGAAAGGCTTTGGAAGAAAAATCCAAAGACAGTACGGTTATAATAGTAGCACAGCGAATAAGCACGATACTTAATGCCAACCAGATACTTGTTCTTGACGAGGGAAAGATAGTTGGTAAGGGTACGCATAAGGAATTGCTGGAAAACTGTGAGGAATATCTTGAGATTGCAAAATCCCAGCTTTCAGAAGAGGAAATCAAGTCTACGAGAGGAGGTGCGGCAAATGAGTGAATCAAGAGAAGATCTTAAGAAGGTTACAGCCAGAAGACGTGGACCGGGCGGTCCTCCGGGTATGATACCGGGTGAGAAGGCTAAGAACTTCAAAGGTGCCGTAGCTGATATGTTAAAGTATATGGGTAAGGATAAGATAAAGGTTCTTATCGTTATGATATGTGCTGCACTTTCTACTGTATTTATAGTTGTTGGACCTAAGATAATGGGTAAGGCAACTACAGAGCTTGCCACGGGACTTATGAAAAAGATTTCCCAGACAGGCGGAATTGATTTTGGCTATATAGGTAAGATACTTCTTATAACGCTGGGGCTTTATGTGTTAAGCGGAGTATTTACATTTACACAGGGCTGGCTTATGACAGGGGTAACCCAGAGACTCTGTTATCGTATGAGAAAAGAGATATCAGAGAAGATAAACCGCATGCCGATGAAATATTTTGAAAGCCGTACCTATGGTGAGGTGCTTTCGAGAATTACAAATGATGTAGATACACTTGGCATGTCGCTTAATCAGAGTATCACAACCATGATTACTTCGATAGCGACCTTGGTCGGTATAACTATAATGATGCTCAGTATATCACCGCTTATGACGCTTATTGCTATATTTATACTTCCTGTATCCGGTGCATTGCTTGGCTTTATAATGAAGCATTCACAGAAATATTTCAGACAGCAGCAGGATTATCTCGGTCATATAAACGGTCAGGTTGAAGAGGTGTTTGGCGGTCACAATATAATCAAGACCTTTAACAAGGAAGAGGAAACCTTGAAGGAGTTTAAGGAGACCAACAATGTACTTTATACCTCAGCGGTTAAGTCACAGTTTTACTCGGGACTTATGATGCCGATTATGACATTTGTAGGAAATTTGGGATATGCAGGAGTTGCAATATCCGGTGGTATGCTTGCCATAAAGGGCGTGATTACAATCGGAGACATACAGGCATTTATCCAGTATGTGAAGCAGTTTACCCAGCCGATAACCCAGATGGCACAGGTTATGAACCAGATGCAGTCAATGGCGGCAGCAGCTGAGAGAGTGTTTGAATTCTTAAATGAGGAAGAAGAGGTTCAGATAATCGATAACCCGATAAGACTTGATGAGGTTAAGGGTGAGGTGACCTTTGACCATGTACAGTTTGGCTACGACCCTGAGAAGATAATAATTCATGACTTTTCAAGTGAAGTTAAGCCGGGACAGACCATCGCCATTGTCGGACCTACCGGTGCAGGCAAGACCACCATGGTTAAGCTTTTGATGCGTTTTTATGATGTAAACGGCGGAGCAATTAAAGTTGACGGACATAATGTTAAGGACTTTAACAGACGTGAGCTTCGCTCGGCATTTGGAATGGTACTTCAGGACACC
>JAFTFE010000121.1 GCA_017449765.1 Lachnospiraceae bacterium
TGAAGCAAATAGTAAATCACAGACCAGAGCTATTTATGTCTCAGTTACTCAAAAGTCTGTCTACATTGAAGACTACCAGCAATGTTCCACTTGTGGAGCAATTAAGTAATTGATTAACCAAAAGCCTTGTTCCGGCATTAATGCTGTTAAATTTAGTAATTGCATATGTTATCAAAGTTTTATAGCATATTCGCCCCTATCCCCCGTCCCCAGGGGCACACGAAACTTGAATTTATATAAATTACCTATAAGAATGTATTATTAAGTTGTTCTTATAGGTAAAAGTTCAAAAAAACAAGCTGATATTTTCTTCGAATTACCTATAAGAATGTATTATTAAGTTGTTCTTATAGGTAAAAGTTCAAAAAAACAAGCTGATATTTTCTCGAAATTACCTATAAGAATGTGCTTTAATCTGTCCTTATAGGTAAAACTCCTAAAAAACTATCTTTCAATTAAATATATGCTTATTGTATATATACATCAATATAATAGTAAGATATAATTTATATGCCGTAGGTCAAAGGGCGCAGGAGTTATGGGGTTGCAAAAGAACCGTATAAAAGCGTGAGCGGGTTCTTGGCAAACCCATATAACTCCGAAGCCTTGCGACATACGGCATATACCATATAGATTACGCTGTCCAAGAGTCATATCCGCCACACCCTTAAAGCGCTAAACATTTATTTGACATTTTTTTTATTCTATATTATATTGATTTGGTTAGGTGAGACTAATTTTAGGCGAAATTATAAAGGAGTTTTAATATGTACATAGAAATAAAGAATGCCGTAAAACAATACGGACAGGGTGAGAATGCCATTTATGCGATGAATGGAGTGGATTTATCTATAGAGGAGCATGAGATATGTGTAATACTCGGACCATCGGGCTCGGGTAAATCAACACTTCTTAATATGCTTGGCGGAATAGATACATTAACCTCAGGCAGTATAGTTGTAAACGGTAAGGATATATCAAATATTTCCAAGAAGGAACTTACGTTATACAGGAGAGAGGATATAGGCTTTATCTTTCAGTCTTATAATCTCATACAGGATCTGACGGTTAAGGAAAATATTCAGACCGTTGCGGATATTTCCAAGGAGCCGCTTGATATAGACGAGCTTCTTTCTGCACTTTCATTAGAGAAATATAAAAATCATTTTCCGTCGGAATTATCCGGAGGACAGCAGCAGAGGACAGCCATTGCCAGAGCCTTGGTTAAGAATCCTGCAATACTTTTATGTGATGAGCCGACAGGTGCACTTGATTCGAAGTCCTCAAGAGATGTGCTTCGTATGCTTGAGAAGGTCAATAATCTTTATGAGACGACAGTTATTATCATTACTCATAATGAGGGTATATCGAAGATGGCGGACAGAGTTATAAGAATTCACGATGGTAAGATTGTAAAAAATGTATTAAACGACGAGCGTATGCCGGTTGATGAACTTGAAATTTAATCAAGAAAAAGTTGCGAACAGCAGCTGCGGTTGCGACGAAATATGACGCATTTAACGGAGGAATTCTTATGACCTTAAATAAAAGATATTTAAGAAATATTAAAAACAATCTTTCATTTTATATAAGTATAACTTTACTTACAGCGTTGGTTGTATATATGTATGTTGCTATATCTGCCGCATACAGTAAGGAAAGAGATTATATAGATGAAAAAGTTGCAGAGACTAACAGAGAGGACGGGCAATTTACCCTCTACAACGATATGTCTGAGGACGAGATTGCTGAATATGAGGATAAGTGGAATGTCGAGATAGAGAAACAGTATTATGTCGATACTGCTATATCTGACGATGTGAGTGTCAGGGTTTTCAGAGCGAGTGAAAAGGTTGATAAATATGTAGTTAGTGTAGGCAGGGATATAGAGGCAGATAATGAGATACTTATAAATCAATTATTTGCCGAGGCAAATGACATAAGTATAGGAGATAAGCTCACACTTGAGCTTAACGGCATTTCGAAAACCTTTGAAGTCGTTGGATATCCGATAAGGACAGACTATCTTTTCTGCCTTAAGAATTCCAGTGATGTATTCAGTGTATTTTCAGAGTTCGGGATAGGTGTGTTAAGTGAGTCTGCCTTCGATGATTTTGTTGACGATTCAAAAATCGGAGTAAGTGATACATATTACGCCATAGTCTATCATGAAGACAATGAAATGGAGGTAAGAAAGGATCTATACAAGCAAAAGGGTACATCTTCATATATGGCTTCTGAGATTAACAACAGATTGCAGGTACCGACGGATCAGTTAGACGAGCTTGAGGTTATGGCATCAGTGATACTTCCGATATCCATATTTTTTGTTATTATTCTTATTGCAGTTGTGCTTGGTCGTAAGGTTAAGAATGAGAAGAAAATGATAGGAATACTTAATGCGCTGGGCATGACTAAGTTCGAGCTCGCAAGACATTACAGTATATTTGGTATAATTCCCGGACTAATCGGAAGTATAATAGGTACGATACTTGGAAATGTAACGGCCGGTGCAGTCATTGATATGATGATAGAGGGAAAGATTGAAGCGCTTCCTTTAAGCTATAATGCGAGTGTAAGTACCTGTCTTATTGCGATAGGGCTGCCGACACTCTGCTATGGTGTAGCGGTATTTGTGACGACACTTATAACCATAAGAGGTAATTCCATAGAGCTTATCAAGGGCAGCAGCAAATCGTATTCCCACAAGAATCTGAGGATGAGCAACAGCGGTTTATCCTTTAGAACGAAATATAAGCTTCGTGCCATATTTGGAAATTTTGGAAGAACTCTTACCCTGCTTTTCGGTGTGGCGATAGGAGGAATATTACTTGCATTTATGTATGCCTGCATTGATTCATTATATTATTATGTGGATTATAGTGTCGATGAGACCGGAGGCTACGAATATGAATATTTCCTAAATACAATTATGATAGAGCCGGAAGAAGGCAGCAGCTTAGAGAAGGGAGAGGTCGGATTTTTATCGACATCCTTTAATGCTGAGAATAAGAATGAAATCGTTACGGTAATGGGCATAGATGATACGACCTATCTTAACTTAAAGAGCGAAGATGGCAAAACCTTTGATACCGAAGACGATAAATACTATATATCCTCTATGGGGGCACTGGTATACGGAGTTGAAGCGGGCGATAAGCTTAGTCTGTATGATATCAATTCACTCGAGGAATACAGTATAACCGTAGACGGAGTATTTGAAAACGGTTCACAGATACTTATAGTAACTTCGAATAATACCTTATGCGAGATGATGGATTTAGAGGAAAGCTTAGGAATGCCGCTTGACGGGATGGATGTGTTTACAGGTGTTATGTCAGACCATAAGATGGACTTCGACAGTGGTATAGTAATTAAGGAAGTCAGCAAGGAAAGCTTCAAGAAACAGATTAAGGAAAATGTCGTTGACGGTATGGAGGATATACTCGGTTTGGTGCTTGCCTTAGCCGCAGGACTTATGGTTATGATTATCTATCTTATGGTAAATGTATTATTGTCAGAGAATACAATCACCATATCCATGCTCAAGGTGCTCGGTTATCAGGATAAGGAGATAAACTCAATCATTACACATATATATCATGTGGTTGTTGCCATAGGCATAGTGCTTGGATTATACTTTGGCTATCTTTTGATCGGATATAACTTCAGGCAGAGTGCGTCAACTTATAACTGTTATATACCGAATGTGATGTATGGCATATCCGTTGTAAAATACCTTGTTATAGCAGTGCTAAGCTACGTGATTTCACTCCTTTTGCTGGGAAGAAAAATAAGGAGTGTAAGCATGGTAGAGAGCCTGAAGGATACGAGAGCGTAGATTTATTTATAATATTAGTTGACAATATAAAATAAATGATTTATGATATCAATGTAATGGTTGTTAAAGGGGTAATATAATGACTACTTCGGAACAAATTCGGGTTTTATGCGTTAGAACAGGAGTAAGTTTATCTGAATTGGCACGTAGAATTAATCAATCTCCGCAGAATTTTAATGCAAAGTTAAAAAGAAATACAATTACACAAGATGAATTAAATAAAATTGCTGAGGCATTAGGTGTGAAATATGAACAATATTTTGTTTTAAAAAATGGCGAGCAGATTAGATAGAGGAAAATTAATATGACTGAACATAAAATTATTTTTGGTGATAGCAGGTCATTAAATGAGGTAAGTGATAAATCTGTCCAATTAATTATTACATCTCCACCATATTGGCAGCTTAAAGATTATGGAACAGAAGATCAAATAGGCTTTAATGACAGTTATGAAGAATATATAAACAATTTAAACTTAGTATGGCAAGAGTGTTATCGTGTACTTGCCGATGGATGCCGATTATGCATTAATATTGGAGATCAGTTCGCACGCTCAGTTTATTATGGCAGATATAAAGTTATTCCTATTAGAACAGAAATAATTCGTTTTTGTGAGTCTCTTGGAATGGATTATATGGGTGCGATTATATGGCAAAAAACTACAACTATGAATACATCAGGTGGTGGTGCAATTATGGGTAGTTTTCCATATCCGCGTAATGGAATATTAAAAATGGATTATGAATTTATTTTACTTTTTAAAAAATTAGGTAATGCGCCAAAGCCTACAAAAGAGCAAAAAGAACATTCAGAACTCACGAAAGAAGAATGGAAACAATTTTTTGCGTCGCACTGGAATTTTAATGGGGTAAAGCAATATGAACATATTGCCATGTTTCCTGAGGAATTACCAAGACGTCTAATTAAGATGTTTTCATTTGTTGGCGAAACTGTATTGGATCCATTTGCTGGAAGTGGTACGACATCTCTAGCGGCAAAACATTTAGGTAGAAATTCTATTAGCTACGAAATAAATAAATCTTTTGAGCCAATAATAAAAAGTAAACTTTGTGATGAACAATTGTCGTTTGTTGATTCTTACGATGCTAAAATTATATTTAGTGAAGATAAAATTGGTAATATTGATAGCTTTGAAAGATTGCCTTATCTTTTTACTGATCCACATAAAATGGATAAAAAAATTGATATAAAAAAACTTCAATTTGGTTCATCAATAGATGGCAGTTCAACTAAACGTAAAGATTTATATAGTGTAAAACAAGTTCTTTCTCCTGAAAAAATAGAATTAAATAATGGATTAGTTATAAAGCTTTTAGGAATAAAAGAGAATGAAAATCATATTCAAGAAGCTGTCGAATATTTAAAGAACAAATTTCAAAAAAGAAAAGTATTCTTGCGATATGATAAAGTAAAATATGATAATTCAAATAATTTGCTTTGCTATGTTTATTTAGATAATAAGACATTTATCAATAATCATTTGATACGAACAGGTTTTGTGGATGTAGATATTTCATTTGATTATTCCTGTAAAACTAAATTCTTAAATTCATTACCGATATAAATGTCTGACTGTAATTTTACAGTCAGACATTTATATAAGCTAGTCATCCACTTCAATTTTTAATCCGGTTTTTGTTTTGGTGTAATAAATCATTTTTACATCAATCGTTTCAGATAATCTGTTCATTGTTTTATACGTAGATGGTTTAACAGAGTAAGGAACATCATCAATATAGCCATCAATTCCGATTGATTCTTCATCTGGTGTTGACAATCTGTATGTTTTTCCTTTTTTCTCTGCTAAGGATGCTAAAATTGCTTTTTGAACATACATACCATTGAAAGTTTTATTAATTACAAGATCTTCAACCCATTGCATAATCATAGCTCTATCTATTTGAGGCATGGCGTTTTTAAGATTTTGAACCTGTGAATATATTTTATCTGTCGCATCGTTAAATGCATTGGGATATTTTTCTGTGTACCATATGCGCCAATTATCAATAGTAACATTTTCATTTGATGATAGAAATTCAGAAAATAATTCTGACATCTGACCTACTACTTTGGGTCTTGTTCCTTGAGCATTTTGGTTCGCCCAGTTAATAAGCTGTGAGGTATACTTAGGGAAGGTATATGACGTGCTGTCGTTATAGGAAGCAATATCTTCATTTTTTATAGTATAATTCATACTTTTCTCCTTTGTTTCAAATTATATTAATATTTTAACATTATAAGTGTGTAATCGCTAAATGTCAACATAAATTCTAAAAGTATAGAGCTATTTTTGGTTGACAACTAAAAAAGATAGTCGTATAATTCAAATTGAATTTAATATGCTAAACCGTTGACGTGGAGATAAAAATAAAAGAGGCGCTCACAGAGAGTCGGGAAGCTGAGAACCGATAGCAGCTGTTTATTAAATGGACCACTGAGGGCATAGTCAAAGGAAATGTAACTTTCCGAGTATTCTATGACGTGTGAGCATACGTTAGTTGCTGAGAATATGTTGGTATTCTAATGAGGGTGTGGTACTCCACAAATTCAAGGTGGCACCGCGGTATATGATTTTACCGTCCTTGATAACAGATAAAAACTGTTATCAAGGGCGTTTTCTTTTTTGTAGTTCTTCGAGGAAGGTGCTTGAATCTGCCAAGAAGCGCGAGCTCAAGCAAGCTTTGCCTGAGAGAGATATACACTCCGTTAGAATTGAAGAATTAACAGGAGGTAAGCTATGAGTGAAAAAAACAGATATTTTCCATCATTGGAAGATGCAGCAAGCTACAAGGCTGAATATAAGAGCGTTCCCATAGCGCGCGAGATATATTCGGACTTAAGGACACCAATACAGGTGCTTAAAATTCTAAAAAATGTAAGTAAGCACGTTTATATGCTTGAGAGTGTGGAGAATCAGGAAAAGACCGGCAGATATACATTTCTCGGTTATCAGCCGAAGCTATGCATAACCTGTCTGGATAATAATCTCAAGGTTATCGACCGCGAGGGAAATGTAATACGCAAGGAACAGGTTTTACATCCCGCCGAATGTATAAACGAGATTATTAATAATTACAGAAGTCCTAAGATAGAGGGTATGCCGACATTTACAGGCGGTTTGGTCGGATATTTTGCATACGATTATATCAAGTATGCCGAGCCTACACTCAACCTTGATGCTGAGGATATGGAGAAGTTCAATGATGTAGACCTGATGCTCTTTGATAAGGTAATAGCTTTCGATAATATCAGACAGAAGCTTATTATAATAGCGAATGCATCTACAGATAATCTGGAAATAAATTATAAAAAAGCAGTAAATGATATAGATGAGATAATTAATCTTATCAAAAACGGAGAAGAGGTTAAGCAGGAGAAGGCACATATAACTTCAGAATTCAGAAGAATGTTTGAAGAGAAAGAATTCTGCGAGATGGTTGAAAAGGCGAAGAAGCATATCTATGAGGGAGATATATTCCAAGTGGTTTTATCTAACAGACTTGAGGCGGATTTTGAAGGAAGCCTGCTTGATACTTACAGAGTGCTTAGGACAATCAATCCTTCGCCATATATGTTTTACTTCAGCGGTGATGACATAGAGGTGGCAGGTGCTTCACCGGAGACATTGGTTAAGCTTGAGGATGGTGTGCTTCATACATTTCCGCTTGCAGGCACAAGACCGAGAGGAAAGACCTACGAAGAGGACAAACGACTTGAAGAAGAGCTTTTAGCTGACGAGAAGGAAAGAGCCGAGCACAATATGCTGGTTGATCTGGGCAGAAATGACATAGGTAAAATCAGCAGCTTCGGTTCCGTCGAGCTTGAAAAATATATGTCGATTGAAAGATATTCGCATGTAATGCACATAGGCTCGACAGTAAGGGGAACGATAAGAGAGGACTGCACACCGCTTGATGCAATAGATGCGATACTTCCGGCAGGAACACTTTCCGGCGCTCCGAAGCTTCGCGCCTGTGAGATTATAAATGAGCTTGAGAATAACAAGCGCGGTATATACGGTGGAGCAATCGGATATATAGATTTTACGGGCAACCTCGACACCTGTATAGCGATAAGGATTGCATTCAAGAAAAACGGCAAGGTATTCGTCCGCTCGGGCGCAGGAATTGTGGCAGACAGTGTGCCGGAGAATGAATACATTGAATGTATAAATAAAGCTAAGGCAGTTATGACCGCCATAGAAAAATCAATAGAAATGGAGGATTAGGAATGATACTTTTAATAGATAATTATGACAGCTTTTCCTATAATCTGTTTCAATATGTAGGAGAGCTCGGAGAGGAATTAAAGGTTATACGAAACGATGAAATGACAGTAGATGAGATAGCAAAGCTTGCCCCATCGCACGTAATTATATCGCCGGGACCGGGCAGACCGGAGGACGCCGGTGTAATAATCGAGGCAGCAAGGGCACTCCCGAAGACTATACCGATACTTGGTGTGTGTCTCGGACATCAGGCGATATGTGCATCTTATGGCGCAACCGTAACATATGCAAAAAAGCTTATGCATGGAAAGCAATCGGACATAACCATAGATACATCAAGCAGATTATTTAAAAATCTGCCCGAGCAGATTCCGGTTGCAAGATATCATTCACTTGCGGTAGATGAAAGCACATTACCGGATTGTCTTAAGGCAATAGGTAAAACTGCAGATGGTGAGATAATGGCGGTCGAGCACAAGGAGTACCCGATATACGGAGTCCAGTTCCATCCGGAATCCATCTTAACACCGGACGGCAAAACAATACTAAAGAACTTCATTGAAATATGAAAATTATATGTACAAAATAAGGTGGATGAAAGTTGTGAAACTTAATTAAATATGGCGGTTGGATGTAGCAGATGAATCTATAAGCAGGTACTATGAGCCGCCGGTACTTGTGTATTAAGACTGAAAAACATATGACGAGCTGAGCGAGTTAATATGTTTTTACAGGATTAAGACACTTAGTACCGCTGCGTGCGAATCGTAGCGAGAGCGTGCCTGCGATAGATTTATCTGATATATCTAACCTCAAAGAAAAAGCTTTCACAGCTTTTATCCACCGTAGCAAATATAAAAGAAAAGAGGTAAATTATTATGATTAAGGAAGCAATAGTAAAAATAGTTGATAAGCAGGATTTAACTTACGATGAAGCATACGAGGTAGTAACAGAGATTATGAGTGGTGAGACTACTCCTACGCAGAATGCGGCATTTCTTGCGGCACTTTCTACCAAGAGCACAAAGGCTGAAACCATAGATGAGATAGCAGGCTGTGGTGCAGCTATGAGAGATAAGGCAACAAAGGTTGACACGACAGGCATTGATGCAATGGAGATAGTCGGTACAGGCGGAGATAATGCCAAGAGCTTTAATATATCAACCACCTCTGCTATCATTATGGCGGCTGCCGGTGTTAAGGTTGCAAAGCATGGTAACAGGGCTGCATCTTCATGGTCGGGAACTGCTGATTGTCTTGAGGCACTTGGAGTAAATATCAACCTTGAACCGGAGAAATGTGTTGAGATGTTAAATGAAGTAGGTTTCTGCTTCTTATTTGCCCAGAAATATCATACCTCAATGAAGTATGTAGGACCTATACGTAAGGAACTTGGTATAAGAACAGTATTTAACATACTCGGACCTATTACCAATCCTGCAAGTCCTAAGGCACAGCTTCTTGGTGTCTATGATGAGTTGTTGGTTAAGCCGCTCGCGCAGGTTCTTACAAGCCTTGGTGTAGAGAGAGGACTTGTAGTGTACGGACAGGATAAGCTGGATGAGATATCACTCAGTGCACCTACTACCATATGCGAATTCAGAAACGGATGGTATAAGGAATATGTTATAACTCCTGAGCAGTTTGGATTTGAGCGTTGTACGAAGGAGGATTTACGCGGTGGTAAGCCGGAGGACAATGCCAAAATTACAAGAGATATCTTAGCAGGAGAAAAGGGACACAAGAGAAATGTAGTTCTTATGAATGCGGGAGCAGCACTTTACATTTACGGTAAGGCTGATTCTATTGAGAACGGTATCAAGCTTGCTGCTGAGATGATTGACTCAGGCAAGGCTGCTGAAACTCTTGAGAAGATTATAGAATTATCCAATAAATAAAATAAAGTTCGCTTAGGATGGTGAATTGCATAATTAATATTTGCAGGAGTAAATTGAAATGAATATTTTAGATGAGCTCGCGGATTATGCGAGAGTGCGTGTAGAAGAAAATAAAAAGAAGGTTTCGCTTGAAGAAGTTAAGAAAAGAGCGTATGCACTTCCTAAGGGAGATTTTGAGTTCGAAAAAAATCTTAGGAAGGACGGGATATCCTTTATATGTGAAGTTAAGAAGGCTTCTCCCTCAAAGGGAGTTATAGCAGAGGACTTTCCGTATCGAAAGATTGCGAAGGATTATGAGCAGGCCGGAGCAGACTGCATATCCGTTTTGACAGAGCCTAAGTGGTTTTTGGGAAGTGACGATTATCTTAAGGAAATCACTTCAAATGTATCTGTACCGGCGATTAGGAAGGACTTCGTAGTTGATGAATACATGATATACGAGGCGAAGCTCCTTGGTGCAAAAGCGGTACTTCTTATATGTGCCATACTTGATCAGGATACTATTAAAAGCTATATAGATATTTGTGACGAGCTTGGATTATCAGCACTTGTCGAGGTTCATGATGAGGATGAGATTAAGGCGGCTATATCTGCAGGAGCAAGGATTATAGGAGTCAATAATCGTAATCTTAAGAACTTCAGCGTGGATATCGAGAATAGTCACAGACTCAGAAGTCTTGTGCCGGATAACGTCATATTCGTCGCCGAAAGCGGTGTCAAGACACATGAGGATATAGAAGCACTTAAAGCAGCTCATGTTGACGCGGTTCTTATCGGTGAAACGCTTATGAGGGCAGAGGATAAGAAGGCGAAGCTGGATGAATTAAAGTATGGCATAAGGCAATAACTGACAGATGATAAGAAGTTGAAATTCCGGAGGTTTAAATGACTAAAATAAAATTATGTGGTCTTAGATTCGATGAGGATATAGAATGTGTAAATGAGCTTTTGCCTGAGTATATCGGATTTGTATTCTGGAGTAAGAGTAAGAGATATATTACACCGGAGGAGGCAAAATGTTTGAAGGATAAGCTAAATCCCAAGATTAAAGCCGTAGGTGTATTCGTTGATGAGGACATTAAATCAGTTGAAAGTCTTGTTAAAGACGGTATAATAGACATAGTCCAGCTTCATGGAAATGAGGATGAAGCTTACATCAAGACATTGAAGCAGGATGCAGGCTGTGAGGTTATTAAGGCATTCAAGCTTAAAGCAGACGACGAAAATATAGATTTAATAATACGAAAGATTAATAATTCAAGTGCTGATTTCGTATTGCTTGATTCAGGTATGGGAACAGGAAAAGTCTTTGACTGGTCTTTGATTAAATCGGTTAAAAGACCGTATTTTCTGGCGGGAGGTTTAACTTACGAGAATGTTGGAACGGCAGTTAAAGAGCTTAAACCTTATGCGGTAGATGCAAGTTCATCACTTGAGACTGACGGAAGAAAAGACAGGTTGAAGATGCAGACTTTTGTCAGTGAGGTAAGAAAAGTCAGCGGATAATTTTTGCAAAGTAAACAGAAATTACTGTAGTTTAAGTATTAATAAGAAAGGATAAATAACATGGGTGAGAATAACGGACGCTTCGGAATTCACGGCGGGCAGTATATACCGGAGACTCTTATGAATGCGGTCATAGAGCTTGAGGAAGCTTATAATCATTATAAAAATGATGAGGTATTTCAGAAGGAGCTTACAGAGCTTCTGAATAATTATGGCAATAGGCCCTCAGGGCTTTATTATGCGAAGAAGCTTACCAGAGAATTAGGCGGAGCGAAGATTTATCTTAAGAGAGAGGATCTTAATCACACAGGTGCGCATAAGATTAATAATGTGCTTGGTCAGGCTCTTCTTGCGAAGAAGATGGGCAAGACCAGACTTATAGCCGAGACGGGAGCAGGTCAGCATGGTGTGGCAACAGCTACGGCAGCAGCACTTCTTGATATGGAGTGTGTCGTATTTATGGGCGAGGAAGATACTAAGAGACAGGCGCTTAACGTGTATCGTATGAAACTTCTTGGTGCGGATGTTATTCCTGTAACCACCGGAACCGCAACTCTTAAAGATGCTGTATCAGAGGCCATGAGAGAGTGGACCTCAAGGATAGATGATACTCATTACTGTCTTGGTTCTGTAATGGGACCGCATCCATTCCCGATTATAGTCAGAGATTTTCAGGCTGTAATATCGAAGGAGATTAAGGAACAGATACTTAAAGCTGAAGGCAGACTGCCCGATGCGGTTATCGCCTGTGTGGGTGGTGGCTCCAATGCTATAGGAAGCTTCTATAATTTCATAGATGACAAGGAAGTAAGACTCATAGGCTGTGAGGCAGCGGGCAGGGGCATAGATACATTTGAGACCGCTGCAACTGTGAATACAGGTAAGATTGGTATATTCCACGGTATGAAATCATACTTCTGTCAGGATGACGAAGGACAGATAGCACCCGTATATTCTATATCGGCGGGACTTGATTATCCGGGTGTCGGACCGGAACACGCATATCTTCATGATATAGGGCGTGCAGAGTATGTTCCGGTTACGGATGATGAGGCTGTTGAGGCGTTTGAATTTTTATCAAGGACAGAGGGCATAATCCCGGCTATTGAGTCCTCGCATGCGGTGGCTTATGCCATGAAGCTTGCTCCGACGATGGATAAGGATAAGATAATCGTAATCACAATATCAGGTCGTGGTGACAAGGATGTTGCTGCGATAGCAAGATACAGAGGAGAGAATATTTATGAGTAGAATAAAAGACGCATTTGACAATAAAAAAGCTTTTATACCATTTATAACCTGTGGGGACCCTGATATTGAGACAACAAGGGCGCTTGTAAATGAAATGGTTAAGAATGGTGCCAATCTTGTCGAGCTTGGCATACCGTTTTCAGATCCGACAGCAGAAGGTCCGACTATACAGGGTGCAAATATAAGAGCTTTAAGCGGCGGCGTAAATAAAGAAAAGATTTTTGATATGGTTAGGGCATTACGTAATGAGGACGGGATTAGTATTCCGCTTGTATTTATGACCTATGCTAATGTGGTATTTTCCTATGGTTCCGACAAGTTCTTCAAGACATGTCAGGAAATAGGTATAGACGGAGTTATACTGCCTGACCTCCCATATGAAGAAAAAGGCGAGTTCGAAGATGTAAGCGATAAGTACGGCGTTGACCTTATATCGCTTATAGCGCCTACCTCTGCAAACAGAATTGCCATGATAGCTAAAGAGGCAAAGGGTTTCATATATATTGTATCAAGTCTCGGTGTTACCGGAACGAGAACGTCTATTACAACGGATGTGGCTTCTATAGTAGAGGTAGTGAAGGCAAACACCGATGTACCATGTGCTATTGGATTTGGAATATCCAATCCCGAGCAGGCTGCCAAGATGGCGGCATCGGCAGACGGCGTAATAGTCGGCTCAGCCATAGTCAAGATAATTGAGAAGTACGGTAAGGACTCCGTCACACCTGTCGGTGAATTCGTAAAATCTATGGTAGATGCGATTAGATAATTAAATGAGACTTGCAAAAAGAGGATGACGAGAAAATTGTTGCTTGCATAAGCAAATTTTCCTGTCATCCTCTTTTTATAAGGCAAAAGCCATTACTTAAGTAAAATTGAAGTGAAGATAAGGTATGCAGGCCTCATACCTTATATCTGTTATGCTTTTGCAAGCAGTTCTTTGAGATGCTCAACCTCTTTTCGTTCTGCATTAAGCTGTTCTTCAAGCTGCTTGACTTTATTACGTTCCTCCTCAAGCGCTCTTTTTGCCTCCGCAGTATTGCGCCGTTCAGCCTGAATGTCCATTTTCTCCATATTTTCAAACAAATATCCCATCTTCTCAGTCCTCACATTCTTTAGATTTTCCTGCGCCTCATCAGGCGGTACATTGAGTTTCATATACAGATTCCATGTTATCTTTAGAAAGATATCGAATATAGCTTTGTTAGTGTTATTCATTATAGCCGCTATTCTCTCGGAATTTGTATGTATAAATTCATTCAAATCCTCAGCAGTCTGTATCTTGTTAAGCATCATAAATACA
>JAFTFE010000122.1 GCA_017449765.1 Lachnospiraceae bacterium
GAAGGACAGCGCGTAAGCTACGAAATTTATGATGATAGAGGGAGAACCGCCGCCGGTAATATCGTTATTTTATAATTATTTCATCACAAACATATAATATTTTCATAACTCGCCCATAATGACGGCGAGTTATGATTTTTTAATAGAATATAATCTTTTTTTGCAATTTTATTTATATTTATTAGCTGCCTTGTGGAAACCACCGTATTTATATGGGAATGAATGTTGAGGCATTAGAATAACGCCGTTCCGCACTAAAAGTGCGTTCAAACCGCAAGATTTGTAGCATTATAACTGGTGGATATCTATATGATCGAATTTTGCAGATCTTTTGAAGTGATACAAAAAATTTGCACATAAAATAAAAAAAATACTTGCATTATTATTTTTTTTGTTTTATAAGTTCTTTCGTTGAAGGTAAAGAGCCTAACCACAAGATTTAGATTGGGGCGTCGCCAAGTGGTAAGGCATCGGCTTTTGGTGCCGACATTCGTTGGTTCGAATCCAGCCGCCCCAGCCATGGTCTAGCAAGTATTTGATTTTATTGAATATTTGCAAAAATTTACCAAAATTTAGACGTCTTGCTAATTGCAGACGTCAATTTTTTTAACCGAAAATTGCTAATGTTTAATGTCAAATTTTAGCCTATTTTATGAGGTAAATTTGATGCTTTTTAAACGTAACTCAATTTATTATGCCGTTATAAATATCCCTAAATTGCTAGTTCCTATCTACCACCGCAAGCAAATATGGCAATCACTGCATACCAAAGACCGACGAATTGCTTCACTTCGGGTTGAGCTTGAAACGATGGCGATACGACAACGAATATTAAATGACTTAGAGAACCTTAAACATATCAAAAAAACTACTACTCCTAAAACACCACCAAAACCTGAGACACCTATTATTTGCCGAGAAGTTGAATATACCGAGGAAGAAGCCGAATTACATGCTTATGACTGGTTGATGCAAAAGTCCCAAACCGAAAGCCGAAGGTTATTAAATGGCGCAAATCGAATGGAAGAACGCAAATATTTTCAAAACCTCCTTTCTGCTTACGAATACAAATACCTCCAACGTAACTACCAAGATATATATGCAGAAACCAATAATTACTTCCAAGAAAAACAACTTGCGACACCTACCAAAACTTGCGCCGAAATGATTTTTAATGCTTTTATGAGGGCGAAGATTCAGCTTTTACGGTATCTTATTGAGTTTTTGAATGGTTATTGTGGTGAAATTGATGCCAGCCTTATTGACCGTATGTATTTTAAGCAACTTGAAATCAATGCCGAACTCAAACAAAAACGACAGCACAAGCCCGATATGTCTTTGATGCAAGTTGTTAAACATTATAATCAGACTGTATCACGCAACAAAACATCTGACGCAACTAAGGAACGTGTGGCATCAAAAATGGAGCTTATTGCTGAAATAATCGGAAAAAACAAACCTATGCGACAAATTTCCGCTGATGATTTAAACGACGTGATACAAAATATTCCATATATACCGAAACGTTTTGGTGAAGGTGTAACTAAAGGAAAAACCATTAACCAAGCAATCAATATGGCTAAACATAACAAAGCCACCACTCTTTCTGAAAAAACGCAAACCGATTATATTCAAACATTAAGCTCAATATTTAAGTGGGCGAAACAAAAGAAATTTATTGAAGAAAACCCGATGGAAGAAGTGGAAATTCCTTCAATCACCGTCAATAGAAACCAAGACAAATACCTACCATTTTCGATTAACCAGCTCAATATTATATTTCACTCGATGGTCTACCGTGGATGTTTGAATAATCGGCTCGGTCGTTTTAAGGCTGGTGACAAGATATATCGTGATGGCTTTTATTGGGTGCCTTTAATCGCATTGTTTTCAGGCATGCGGCTTAATGAAATATGCCAGCTTACCACCGCAGATATTATTACCAAAGATGATGTTGTTTGTCTCAGTATTAACGATAAAAACGGAAAAAGAGTTAAGACCACAAATGCCATCAGAATCATACCGATACACCCGACGTTAATTAAATGTGGCTTTTTGCAATATGTGGAACAGCAAAAAAATGATGCTACAAACAAAACCCAGCGCATATTTCCCGAACTTGTACCAAATTGCCGTGGTGAACTGTCAGCCAGCGTATCAAAGTTTTTTAATCGACTGCTGGATAAACTTAATGAAACGATTGATAATGATGACGATAAATTTCTGCCTAAACACGTAGCGCACTCATTCAGACACACTTTTCGCAGTGAACTTCGTAACCATCAAGTTCCGCATGAAAGAGTTGTTATTTTGGGTGGTTGGGATCAAGGTTCAAGTTTGGCATCACATTATGGCAGTATATCCGCCAAAGAACTATATAAAACCGTTTCCGAAAATTTAACCTTTGATGGTTTAGATTTAAGTCATCTTTATGTATGATGGAGTAGTTAAGATGCTTGATATAAAAACGCCATATTTTAATAGACGTATTCGCCTTTCTAAAAAATCAATAAGTGATGCAAAAGAAAATATTATATTCCACCTACTTCCTTATATCGTTGCTAGAGAAAATCCAGAAAAACGTGAAGACCTTTCTTATTTTGAAAAAGAAGTCAAACAATGCAAAGCAATGATTTCTTTTACTTTGATGGATGGTATTTTATGTAATAATGTTCCTAATACAGAAAAACGTCTTCAATTCAAAATCAAAGCTCTCAAAGGTGGGCAATTGAAACAAGATTATTTTGACTTATACAAAATCGAATACAATCACTACATTAATAATAATGGCGACGATACTATTATAAATGGTTTAAGTTATAAAGATATACAAGACCGTATTCGTGAAGATGCTCTTTCTTTAATGATAATGTACTTTTTTGTTTTCAACTTATTACGCCTAGCTCAATATGGTAAAGATGATGACTATAGGATAGACAACGCTCGCCGTTTAACGAATAGTATATCTTTTACTATTAATGAAGATGGTAGTCCTATCAAAGTATTTAGCTATGATAAAATTGAAAAAGCTCGCTCCAGATATATAAAAGCTGCAGCCATTGTCTTTGGTTATATACATACACTATTTAAATATGACAAATTACAATTTACCCACCTTGATTTTAACAATGAGGACAATCTCAAGCAAATTAAATCTGCTCTATCTAAATTAGATGATACAGAAATTTATGAAAAATACGACGATATAATGGGCTACATCTTATATGCACAAAAGATTCTAACTACAAAGGTATGTAAACACGCTGATAAAAATGAAGATTGGTTCGTTATCAATAAAAGCGATATACGTCGCTATGGGTTTACCGAGTCGAAGCCGATTCTACCCGATTTTTCCGAATCTGAACGAAAAATCATCAAAAAATAGCATTAAATTTCCGATTTTTCACCTCAAAAATTTTTAAAATTTCGACCTTTTTTTGCCTTTTCAAACTCTTAACAGAATTACTATAATGAGTTATGGAATTTTTTTATCAAAATTAACACTATTTTTTAAAATTAAATTTTTGCAAACATCTATATTTTACTGCATTATATAAATAACATAAAATAGCTTTTCTATAATATGTTAAAATTCAAGAAAAACCGTGGTCTTTTGACTTTTTCAGCGTTTTATGCTATAGTTAAACTGTTCTTAACGAACAAGTCTCGCACGTATTCTTATTAATATATAGAGACGTCTGAACAGCTTATTCGTTGAGGTTTGTTTCAACTTATAAAATGGAGAATTACCATGGCAAAAGTAAATAAAAAGGTGTCGAAGTCCACCTATAAAAAGACTTCAAAAAGAACAGTTAATGGCGCTCGTCGTCATAATACTAAGGTAACTTCTGCCACTCGTAAAAGAGAAACAGAAAACCAACGTCTTAATACAACTATGGATAAGATTGTTGCATCTTCCCAGTTTAAGAAAGTTCAAAAACTTCTTGAACAGATTGGAACGTGTCTTTCTCAAACCAGAGAAGCAAGATATAATTTTATAGCTACGATTTATTGCCATATTGGTGATACTTTTGGAAATGATGACTTTGAAAAAGGTGCTAAAAAGTATCTTTTGCGTCTTTTCCCTGTATCTAAAGATGAAGAAGAGAAGAAACAGCATCAGAATTACCGTAACAAGTACAATCGTGCTTTAAGGTTGTTATGGGCTAATAAAGTTTCTTATGCTAATGTTGACAAGGTCATGAAGGTGATTAAAAACATCGGTCTTCAAGCCCTCTTTAATGGTAAAGAAAATGATACTGGTAAGAAGTCTTCTTCCAAAGTAACTTTAAAGGACAATGTCCAGAATTTGATGAAAAAGAATGATGCCGTTAAAATCATTCTGCAGGTTTTGAGTATTCAAGCCGATAAAAAAATCAAAGGTGATTTTGTTCTTTGTTATGCTGATGGGAAACTTTCTTATTCAACAAAGTCTAAATTGGCAAATAAGTTGGCAAATGGCGATAATTCGTTAGAAAAATTGCCAACTGCCAATGACAAATAAGTCACACATGGCTGCGGTGCTGAAATACGCATCGTAGCCATATTTTCTATGAAAGGTATAAAGAAATGACATTACGCACGATTAAATCCACTAAATTTATGACTGGCGCTAAAATTGCCGAAGAAAGTGATGCTCGCCTTGATAGCTTAAATAATGAAATTTGCATAACAAAAGATAACACGCACAAACAAAAGCTGATTAATTTAAGAAAACGATTGCAGCATCATTCATCAGAAACGCTTGCCAATATCGTTTACGCATCGCAACAACAAGAAATAAAATACGTTGAAATTAAACATCTGATTGACAATTATAAGCTCTTAGCTGAAAGCAAAAAACTTAACCCAGATGATGTTTATTTCGTAACTATTAACTGCTGCGAAGGTCATATTAATAAAAAGCCCTATTTTGTTGCGCCTAAAGATTTAGCTAACTTCAACGTCAAGACTGCTAAAAATACTATTATTAAACAACTACATGGATTAAAAACAGCTTTCGGTTATGTGGCATTTGAGGTGAAATATGATATACGCATGGGTGCATTTTTGCCCCATTTTCATATTTTAATTTGTGGCATTAGTAAAAAGAACATAGAAGAATATTTCACTCGTTTATACCCTCTCGAATATCAATTCAAATTAAATCGAGATACATTTAGTGTGTCAAAGAAGAATGATCCGCTTATTTATGAAAGACCGCAAAAATTGAAGGTAGTTGATATTGAGACCGTTAAAGATTCCGAAAAAGTAGCCAGTTATATGTGCAAATTCAAGACATATATGACAAACTATCAGCAACAAGATTTAACAGCTTTACCATATTCTGAAAAGCGCCAAGATTACCACACAAGACCAAAGGATAAAATTCATAATTACCATTTATTGTTTTTGGATAAGTTGTCATTGGGTGAACAGGTGTTTTGCTTTAATAAGGGTTTACTGACGAACTTCATCAGCAACCAAGCCGATAAAATGGCTCAAAACTGCATAAGAATGGCTAAAAGAGGCAAAAAAACGGGAAAATTGGGTAAAAAAGCCCTCAACCACGACACATACACCAAGCCTATATCAACTAATAAGATTGTGTTACAATTTTTAAAGTATGATTCTTATAAACCTAAACAAGAGAAAATCATTAATTATATTAAAGACCATCAACATTGTATTGTTATTCAACCTACTAATTTTGGTAAGAGTTTATGTTATTATGCATCAGCTTTACAATTAAAAGGGTTATGTATAGTTATAGAACCTTTAGTATCTTTAATTTACGACCAAGTATCTAAACTGAATAAGAAACATAAAAAGTTAGCTCTTGCATTTACTGGTGAAACTAAACATAAAGATAAAAAATTAAAGAGGTTAAAAAGAGGTAGATATAAGTTTTTATATATAGCTCCTGAAATGTTAAAAAATATAGAGCTGGAAAATGTGTTGTCTAAATTAGATATTTGTATGATAGCCATTGATGAAGCGCATTGTATAGATGTATGGGGTGAAGATTTTAGACCTGATTACCAAGAGCTACTAAATAAACTTATAAAGAGATACTCAGATACAAAAGTTATGGCGTTGACGGCTACTGCAGGCGACATCACACAAAACGTTATTAAAAAAGTGTGCAATATGCCTAAAAAAGCCAAAGTATTTATAGGTGACTTAAATAGACCTAACATTAAATATAGCGTGGTTAAAAAAGAAGATGATGGATTGCAACAGTTATTAGATACTCTCAAACCATACCTTGATAAAAATAATAAACCAACAACTTCAATTATTATATATTGCGCTCATATTGATTATACTTTAGGTCTTCAAGATATATTAAAAGAGCGTGGTATTGATAGCTATGTATTTAATGGTAAGATTGATAATAAAAAAGAAATACTCAAAAGATTTAAGAAAGAAAACTGTATTGTCATTGCTACAAGCGCTTTCGGTATGGGGATTGATAAACCAGATGTACACTTAGTTATTCACTTTGAAGGGACATATAACCTTGAAATGTATTACCAAGAATCTGGGCGAGCTGGTCGTGATGGTGAAAGTTCTAAGGCTGTATTGTTTTATTGTGATAGAGATATTGAAAGAATGAAATATTTTGCCAAGAATGATACAACAAAAGAAAAGTTAAAGCTGGCTATTGAATATATGCAGATGACAAATAATAAAAAACGTCGTGAATTTTTATTAAAGAGTATTGTCTAGATTAGATAATTTGAAAGTGTGTAAAATGTCTAAATTAGATAATTTGATATTCGGTATGGGCTAAGAGTTCATACCGATTTTTTTTACAAATAATTATAAACAGTTCTGCGGGATATGTTGAATTGTTTGGCGATGGTGGTTATGGGGGTGCGGTTATTGACTAAGGTTTTTATTTCTTCGGCTTGTTCGTTGGTTAGTTTATGTTGCCCACCCTTATATTTACCTTTGAGTTTAGCCAAAGCAATTCCCTCACGTTGACGCTCTAAGATTAAGTTACGTTCAAGCTCTGCCACAGCTCCAAGCATCGTCATCATCATTTTTTGATATGGGTCTTGTTTATCGGGGGCAAATATCAAATTTTCTTTATGAAATACGATTTTAGCGCCTTTGTTGGTTATTTCTTCGACTAAATTCAGTAAGTCCTTTGTGTTACGAGCAAGTCTATCCATGGAATGCACATTAACCACATCACCAGCACGAATATTGAGTAACATCGCTTGAAGTTCGGGACGATTGGTGTTTTTACCACTGATTTTTTCGACATACTCCCTATCGCAAGCAACATTTAATAGTTGGCGCTCGGTATTCTGGTCGGTTGTAGAAACTCTTTTGTAGTTAAATATCATATTTTTTGCTCCTAGATGTGAAATTGAAATTTATGACTCGGCTTTACAAGTGTGAAATTAATCAGGGGTTTGATTTAGATTTCACAGGTTTTTTGGAGTGCATTCTCGGTATAGTCAGATTGCACAGCTCCAAAACGTAAAGCTGTCGGATTAATAATTGAAATTTTGCATCGTCCTTTATGTGCGAGATGTCATTAACTTTGATATATGGCAGATGGTCGCTATCAAATAACTTTAGCTTATTACCTTTCATACCATCAAAAACGCTGTAATGGTCGAGGTCTGCACTTCTGATACGAATTATGACAGCTTTGTTTTGCTCTCGCTGTTGTTGCATATAGTCGAGCAATTTATCAAAAAATATCCTATTATTGTAAAACGGTCTTATAAATGTTAGCTCTTTTTTATACACGGTCTTTAGGTAATCTCTTGCGAACTGAATAATTTGCTCTATCCTTGCACCATCAGCACCATATTGAACAACGTCATTTAAAGCATCATACACATAAAGCTGGCCTGAGACATAATCATACATATCTTGAGCCTTGTGTGAGGGTAATAATTCAAGCCCAAGCATTCGCACAGCATTGATAACAGCGTATACGGAGCACCAGCGACTCAATGCGCCTTGTTTGTATGGTTTAATATCACGTAGCATTTTAATACTCATCGGCTAACAAAATTGTCATCACACGGTTTGTCTGCGTAGGATCATCTGGTTGCGGTGAATAGAACTCGTCATTTATATCGTAAAGGTCTATTTTCCAAAACACTTGAGTTCCACGGCTTGATGTTATCGAGCCAAAATCGTGTTCGTGATATGGGTCGTTATCGGGAGTAAAATCATTAAATGTCCGAACCTTTTGCAATACCTCGGCTTGTTCGTCTTCGGGTAATGAACGAAAACCGATTGTCAACAGCACACGCCCACCAGTAAAGGTCTTTCGCAAATTATCGTTTAATGCAGCGACTTTTTTAATATTTATTTTGTTTTCCATAATATTATTCCTTTCAGTAGATTTAAAACAAAAGAAGCGCCAATCTTTCGACTGACGCTCCGTAAGAGTTGCTGGCTGTAATAGTAGTGCTTGACTTATTAACGAGTTCATCAACCACAGCATTACATACCAACCTTTCACACCGATTTTTAACCATAAACGACCTTATCTGCATCGCTACGTGCAGAACCGAAGTTCATAGCTTTTTCGGTGATTTATAATGAAAGTCGATTATTTCGGGTTTTCAACTTTCATTATGTATTTATTATATCACATATCTTTTTAGTTGTCAACAGAAGTTTTGAAAAATATTATGCTATTTCAGATGCTTAAATAAAAGTTTTAATAATTTTGAATATATAAAAACGAATATTTAGGAGTCAAAAAAAATGGTCGAAGCTATATCCCGACTGAAAAAAGATATTGCAAGTCGTTATAATCGCCAAGGACTTAATGAAGTGATTGCACGCTTAAAAGACAATACACCAAGCGCTACCTCATACATCTGCCAATTTTGCGGAAAGAAAACCACTACTCCCCACGGCGGAACGTGTCGCTTTTCCCCATATAAAAACAAAACCCATAAATTTATAAAGGCGAATGTGGAAGAAAAGAGGGTTATTTAGGTAATTATTGATATTCCTTAAATATCTATTGGGATTATGATAAAAAAATAATTGCTTTTGTTCTTCATATAGGATAGAGATTAAATATATCTTCATTTTAGGAATAAAAACTATGCTGTATAAAGAACTAATAGACTTTGCTCGCCCTCGATTGGAAGAATTTTTCAAAAATATTAAAACTTTTGATAATCAATTTACGTATGATGGTTTATCTGAAAAGTATTACGACCTTATGTATAATCAGAATAGTTATGATAAAATACGCACCGTAAAAGAATTGAAACAAGAAATTCCAGAATTACAAGCCCAATGCAAGCAATGTGGCAATTTCTTTATGAATCAGAGAAATAATAGTATTCCTAAGTATGATATCATAATGGGCCAACAATTTGAAAACATATTAATCGATTTCTTACAGTATAAATTTAAATTCAAAGTTGTACACGGTGATAAAAGCGATAAAAGATATCCAGATTGTATGATATTAAGTGGAGATAAAGGGATTGTAGCATATTTTGAAGTAAAATATCACGCAGCTCCATTTATTTGCGCTATAAATAAAATTAATCGTTACTGTTATGAAGGCAGTGCTACACTTGATTACCAAAAAATAATTAAACAATTAGAGATAATTGATTCTGATATTGAAAGACCTGTTTTTTATATTCATTGGATTGACTATCCTTGTTTAAAAGGAATTTTCTTTGAAACATCGGAGCAAATTAAAAACTATATCTACGATTCTGAAAATTTGTTTGAGAGAAAAGAAAGAGAAGGAGATGCTATGAAATCTCCAAAATCGGTATATCTGAAAAAAATATATTCTCCACTCTTATATATGGGAACATTCGAAGAATTTGTTGATAAAATTCAACATTTAATAAAGGGGGCATAATGAATAATATATCTATCCATAATAAAGTATTACCTATTCCTTCATTCTTCCAAGTATTTAATTATGGTGGAGGTGCTGGAGATAAAACGAGAGAGCTTGTTTATGCAGGATTATCTGATGATACACCAGCATTACTGAATTATTACTACATCAATAATAATTACACCCATTCATTTCAAAGTCCTTATTTTAATAATATTCTATCATTTGATAAGATTGGTGATGCTTTGAATTATGTAACAGAACAGATAATCACTAAAGATTGTTGTTTTTATAAAGAAAGCAATGTTAAACCTTACGATTTCAATCAAAAGGTTATTCTCTTGGATTCTGGCTCTAGTAATATCGTGAAATATGTTGCAAAAGAGTGTGATTATAACATAGAAAAATTCAAAACAAAAATAGTAGAACACGCTATTAATTATTACGACTTTGCCAATAAATTAAAAGTTGATATGGTAGTGGCCTTTGATTTGGGAGGAAAATATACATTCAAAGATGATGAGGCTAATAACGTTAAGCTTCAAACTTTTTATAGACAATTAGATAATGTCGAAATAAATCATTTATTGCTTGTAGAAACAATAAAATATTTAATACGCACACCAAATTTCTACCCTTATGTGTTGGCTACTGTTCACGGTAATACGCCTAACAATTATAAAAATTATACAAAAGAAATTCTAAAACTTGAAGATTCATTTAATTATCATTTCTTTGGTTTTGCTTTAGGAGGTATTGCTAGTTCAAAAAATATTGATGCTTCCTGGTATGAAGGGATAGATTTACCTAAAAATAAAAAAGCCAGGGATGCCACACTTCCAGCTAGAGCTATTAACATTGTGCATAATATTGTAGGAAATAGATATATACACGCATTAGGGTGTGGTGGTTATCCTAATATACCTTTAAATTATTACTGTGGAGCTAGTTCTTTTGATGCGGCATCGCCAGCAAGACGTGTTGGTGATGGCAATGGTTTATCTACATCGTATATATTTTCTCCAAAATCAATGATACCAGCTAAGGCAAAATTTAGTAAGTATTTTGTTGGTGGTTACAATGCGGATGGTAGCCAAAGAAAAGAGGACTTTGATTATACATCTCTGTACAATATTGAAAATGATCTTTCACTATGTGGGTGTAATGCTTGTAAAAAAGTTAACAACATCAATGAATTAAAACAATTATATGCCCAACAAGCAGATAATGCAGAAGCTTTCTATTATGCAAAACAGTTAATGAATGTACATGCTATATTGCAACATCGAAAACTGTGTCAAATTATTGCCCAATATGGTTCTATGGAAGACTTTTGTATTGATAACCCTAATAAACTTAACAGAGCATTATTGTCAGTTTATAAGCAATTAGTTGGTGTTTAATATATTTTTTGTTATTATATTACGATTTTTCTTGACCCTTTGAAATTTATAATATATGTTAAAAAACATTCTAAAAGAGCTTTTTATTTGAGGACGCTATGAAAACAGACGTTATTTATTGCAAATCTAGCGAATCTATGTCAGAGATTGAAGACGAATCTGTTGACCTAATTGTTACTTCACCGCCATATAATATTGGTATAAAATATGGGAATAAAACTGAGAAAGGTTCTGTTATTGAGAGCAAATCAATAAAATATCAAGATAATTTACCAGAAGATGAATATAGAAGGTTGTTAAAGACTGTTTTTTCTGAATGTAAACGTGTACTAAAAAAAGATGGCTCAATATGGATTAATATAAAAAATAGATATATTAATGAATGTATTGTTCCACCTTTTTGGATTCAAGATTATTTCCAGGATATGTATTTGAAAAATCTGATAATATGGAATTTTGATTGGGGTGGTTCAACAAATCGCAGATTTTCACCTAGATATGAATTTGTATTTTGGTATACTAAAGCTAAAGATAAATACAATTTTGACTTAGATGCAGTTAAAATTCCAGCTTTAAACTATAGACCAGATAGGTATAAATCACAATTAAAAAACCCAAGTGATGTATGGAAAATACCAATGATTTCTGGTAATTTTTTGGAACGTACAGGACACCCAGCACAATTTCCAGAAAAACTAATTGATAGGATAATAAAAGCTGGGGCTAAACCAGGAAGTATAATTTTAGATCCTTTTATGGGCAGTGGAACAACTGCGGTAGTAGCTAAGAAAAATGGTTGCAATTTTATTGGTTATGAAATAGAACAAACATATGTTGATATGGCAAATAAAAGATTAAGAGGTATGCGTTGATAATAGATGATAATTTACATATCGAGTTTGGAGATTGTCGAGTACTGCTAAAAAATGTTGAAACAAGCAGTATTACTACTATTATAACCTCTCCTCCATACAATATAGGCAAGAAGTATGGCAAATATCAGGATAATATAGACATTGATGAATGGCTCCAGTTAATAGAGGATGTTTCGGAAGAAGCTTTTAGGATTTTAAAACCAAATGGAAGTTTTTTTCTTAATCTATCTCCCATCCCTTACGGCAAGGATAAAGAGATACTACCTTTACCATATTTAGGTTATGATGCTTTACATAAAAAAGGATTCAAAATTCGAAACATTATTACGTGGACATTTAATAATATGCAAAACTGCATCAATCGGCTATCTGGTCGATATGAAAACATTATTTGGGCAGTAAAAGATTTAGAAAACTATGTTTTTAACTTAGATGACATTCGCATTCCATATATAACGCAGAATGATAAACGTTTGGAAGGTGGTAAAGGACGCAATCCAACTGATGTATGGTATTTCAATAGAGTAAATAATATGACTAAAATGTCGCTTGGATTAAAACATCCAACCATATACCCTATCGAAATGATTGAGCGCATAATTAAGATGTCATCCAATCAAAATGATGTGATACTTGATCCATTTTTAGGTAGTGGAACAACGGCCGTGGCTGCATTAAAATTAGGAAGAAAAGCTGTTGGGTTTGAACTTGATGCTTCATATGAGGAAGAAATCAAGAAAAGACTACTCCATGAATGTTGTCAAGAGCAACAATTAGAGATGTTTTAGCCCGAAGCATCTCTATATACCTATTAGTTATTTATTTCATCAATAATCCAACCTTTTCTTTTCAATTTATCAATAACTTCTGTTGATAATCTTGATTTAGCAACAGCTAGGCATAAAAGATGACGTGGTCGTGACGCTGCGACATATAATACTTCTTTCTTTAATTGCTTATAACTGATTTCTTCAGGATAATTCAGAAAATAACTTAAATCATATGTATAATATTTGGTCTCAAGAATTAATGTAGAATCGTGTGTTTCACCTTTTACACTGTGTATTGTTCCAACATTTATATCAATACCATTTTTACAATGATAAATATTTAAATCTAAATTAGTCTTAATTTCTTTAGTAGGTTCATATTCTACATAATTCAAAAATTCACAATCATTAACTGAAAAAATGTTCTGAATAATCTTTTTAATCCTATTCCATTCTTCATTAGAAGGATATTGATTAGTTATAATACTATAATACAATTTATTTAAATTCTTTAACTTCCCATTATTTTTTAATTCTTTAAGTAAACTATCTTTTGATATATCTTTTCCATTTTTTCTCAATAGATAAATGCAAGTATCCAAAAAATATTGATAATAATTCTGTTTTTGAGACTTTAATAATTTAATAACATCTAAAAAATATAAAGGAATAAATTTTGTATTATTTTTATCTTTATCAAATTCTTGCCAATAATGCTTAATTGTTAAATCTTTAGAGCCGCTTTTATCTATGCCTACATATCCAACAGCTTTATGTACTAATGCTACAGATGAATTATTATATTCATTTATTATTATCTCACCAAATTTTTCTAAAACATTAACAGAAGGACCTTCATATAAAATTATATGGTGCGTAAAATCAGTATTTTTATTAAATTTATTCTTGTATTCTTGTTCTTTATTTAACCTATAAACAGAAGGAAATAACGCTGGAACTTTTTCTTTTCTGACTTTAAAACACTCAATCAGATTACAGCAATTATTAAAACGATTAGTTGAATTTACTTCGTAATCAAATTGACCAAATTGTTTTGTATTATAGCTTTCATTGTGTGCTTCAGTATCATTTGCAAAGATTGCTTGGTCTGGATCACCAAATCTTTGAACAATAGACCTCCCTTTAAATATATCATTAAGTAAATCATCTTGGTATTTTAATGTATCTTGCATTTCATCTATAAATACATAAGGAAATCTCTGAGCAATAAAATGTTTAACAACATTTTCAGCATAAAAGGCAAAATTATACATTTCTTTATATTTTAATATTCCTCTATAAAAAAGTTCTTTTTTAAATTCTCTAATTTTGTTTTTCCAATCATCAGATATACTAACATCTTCTTCTAATTTTTCTATTTTTAGATATCTCCCTTCAACAAAATAATTTAAAGAACGAACATAACTGTCAGCCATTTTACCTTTTGATCTAAGGCTATTATATATACCTGTTTTACTTGACTTAAATCTTTCAAAAAAAACATCGTCATCAACTATATATTCTGGAAGATTAAATTGTCGCAACATTGGCAATGCTATAAATTTGTCGACAAATTCTTGAATTGTTCCAATAAAATGCGGATAATTCATAAATTTAGGTCCTGATGAACATTTTTGTAATACTTTTAAAATCTCATTCTTTGCAACATTAGTATGAGATAGTACACATATACCTCTATCTTGGCTATTCCATTTCTGAGCCATTAATAATAACTTTGCACCTAACAATGTTGTTTTTCCACTACCGGGACATGCTTGTACATCTATACATCTAAAATCTTTGATAATATTTCTTCTCATATCATCGAATTCTAATGATAGCACTTTTTCTATAATATCGATATCTCCATCAGTTATTTTAATATCCATATTCTTTATTCCTTTATTCCTTTATTTCTTAAAATAAGAATAAATAGTCATTATGAAGTTACATACGTTATGGCATCTTTTATATATTGAGGTAACCTCATTTCTAATTCTTTAGGTTTATCACTATATTTTTTCATCAAAATTTCTGATAAGTTATACGCACACTCTGTTTTATTAATTTCCTTAAAAATTTGAAAAGCTTTTGTATTTTCATCTCCTGTTAAATTATTATATATATAATCGATATTTTTTTGTTCTAGACGACCGTAGTACATTGCTTCAAATATATCTTTACCTAAACCAGATTTGATTAAACTATATTCAAATGTCCATTCATCAGATACAAAAACTCTAATATTTTGCCCTTCCACACCAGATATTAATGCATCTTTTTTTTCTTTGACTTGTTCTTTTTTTTCTTCTTCATCGTCTTTTAACCAGTAATGTTCATTATGGGAAGTTCTTTTCTTTATTTCTTCCACTTCTTTAGGCCATAAATCCAAATCACGCAAGCAAGCAATTTTTATGTCTATACAGTTTTGTGCATCTTTTCTTTGGAAAATTTTGGCATATCGATGAAACGCTGTATTTTTAATATTTATTATCGATATTCCATAATCCTCTAAATTTTTACCTAAAAGAGAACAAATTGTCGGAAGTAAAATTTCTTCAGCATCACCTTCAACAAAAATTAATCCTTTGGCAAAAAACAAATTTGCTTTTGTAACATCTAAAAATTTTTCTAAAAAAATATAATCATTATTACTTAACTGTGTTTCTCCTTTCCGTAATGAAAAAGCCCTTCCTTGTTTTATAATAAAGACATTTTCCAAATTTGCTTTAGAGGCAATATTAGGACTATGCGTTGAAATAATTGATTGTACTTTATTATCTGTTTTTTCACCTAATTCTCTTAGAAATTTTAATAACTTCATCTGTAGTTGAGGATGCAAATGAGCTTCTGGTTCTTCTATCAAAAGAATAGGTAGATTTAACTGACTATCTTGTTGAAGTAAAAGTAATTCCGTCGCCATAAACAAAATGTTATTATATCCCAATCCTTGTTTACCATTATTATCAACATAATGAATACTAAGTTTTTCAAATATATCTTTTAAAGCCTTTTTCTGTTCTATTTCACTCATTTCATCATATTTTTTGCTATCAAGAATATCAATTCTTGTATCAAAAGAAGCGTTTGAAAACAGCAAATTTTTAATATATCCATCCGTTATAATTTGTTTAATTTTTTTTACATTTTCATTGTCAATTATAGCAAGATTTGCATCTATAATTCTATTAATTAATTCTTTTATCTTGTCTCTATTTTCATCATTTATCTTAAATTCAGGACAACCCAATAGAACCTGAGAAAATCTAGAACCTTTTCCATTTTTCAATTCTGTTTCAGCATCTCTTAACGGTTTAAGATATGTTGTTGATAAAAAATCCCTTATTTCACGTTCTATCACTGGCCCTATAGCATCTTTTCCTGATCTAACTTCGGTACGAATATACGGATTACCATTTTTTTCGATATCTGTTCTACTACATAGTAAATTAACATATAGACATAGCTTACTGTCTTCATAAGTAATGTGTTCAACAAACTTATATGCAAATTTATCAATATCTTCAAACTTAATAGAGATTAATAGGCGATCTTGATTATTGTGAAAATCATCTGTTTTTATCTTGATCCATTCTGCTGAATTTGTATCAAGAGTATATCGAATAGCATCAATTAAAGCTGTTTTACCCGAGTTATTTTCCCCTACTAACAAATTCATACCTGGATTTAACTTTATTTCAAAATTCTCGAATATTCTAAAATTTTGTATTTTTATATCAGTTATATACATTTTAGTACCTTTGTCTTTTCATGATAAAATTATTTTAGACTTTCTCCGTAATTAAAGCAATATATATCTTAACTTTTTTATAACAGTATTTTGTTTTTTAATAAAAAGAAGAATGTCGTCGCAGGGATTTTATGATAAGTTGCACATATTTTGCGACCATCTGCACTCAAAACCGATTAAATCGAAGGCAAACCCATATACAATTATTTCACGGAATCAAGATAATAGTTGCAAAAATGAAACAATTATCGCTAAAAAATGAAACTATTATTTTTAGAACCACCGCAAACTAAAATATATCAACATTAATTCCCTTGCATTTTTTCGTCATACAATGCGGTGGTGCTGTTTTGTGCATCATTATCATAAAAAATCAATTTCCGCATTCAAAACGCAGGGAAACGAAGGCAAACGATATATGCAACTCAATACAAAACGCACACCGACGACATTCAGACCACCGCATTAATTTTTGTAAAATAGAATTAACAAAATCCACGGAAATGAAGTTTTTGTAAAATAGAATTTACACTTTTAACAAATAAAATTCCACAAAGCCTAAAAATAACCTATTGACAAGAAGTTAGCTGCTAATATATGGTGATGGAAAGTGCTAATATGAACTGCTAATATTTGACAGCAAACAGCATATAGCAAGAAGGTCGCTTAATATTGATAAACGATTGGAAAACATTGGGGCGTCGCCAAGTGGTAAGGCATCGGCTTTTGGTGCCGACATTCGTTGGTTCGAATCCAGCCGCCCCAGCCAATAAATTTGATAAATCGCTGTTTTTACAGCGATTTTTTTTGTTTAAAAGACCCCTAAATAACGATTTTTCGGTATTTTCACATAAGTGAGACAGTGGGGTGAGACAGTTTGGCTTTACGATATAACCATTTAGAA
>JAFTFE010000123.1 GCA_017449765.1 Lachnospiraceae bacterium
GTTAAATCAGTCAACTCAGGTTCTATATCTTCGCACGAAATCGAGAACTCGCTTCGCTCAAACAACTCGATTTCTGAGCGAATCTATACGAACACTTTGTTGCTGATTTCACACAAATTGTGCAAATTGTTGCTGTAACTGCCTGCCTCTTGTACCGCCTGCTGCAGTATTTATCTTTTTTAGACTTTTTTATTTGCAAGTTATAGGAAATGTGATAGTATTTTGATTGTATATAGGCTGAGACTATAACACATGGAAGTAAAAAGGAATTATTCAGATATCTTCAATTATGATATATTAGGTTCAGCGCTAAAGTATACTAAAAATTAAGAAATGAGGAAATGTCATGACATTAGTACAACTAAAATACGCCATAACGGTGGCGGGGGAGAATTCGCTTAATGATGCGGCAAAGAAGCTTTTTATATCACAGCCGAGCTTATCTGCGGCAATTCATTCATTAGAAGAGGAGATAGGCATTGAGCTTTTCATAAGATCTAAGACCGGTATAAAGATTACCCCTGAGGGTATGGAATTTATCGGCTATGCAAGACAGGTGGTTGAACAGTATGAACTGCTTGATTCAAAATATATTTCAAAATCTGATGTTAAGAAAAAATTCAGTGTATCCATGCAGCACTATACATTTGCTGTGGATACCTTTGTAAAGTTAGTGGAACAGTTTGGTTTTGGCGAGTATGAGTTTGAAGTAAATGAAACCAAGACTCATGAAGTGCTTGAGAATGTCAAGAACTACAGAAGCGAAATCGGCGTGCTTTATCTGAATGACTTTAATCAGAGTATACTTACGAGACTTTTTGATGAGTATGGACTTGAATTTCATGATTTATTCGAGTGCAGCATATATGTGTATATGAGTAAAGCTAATCCGCTGGCAGGCAAAAGAGAGGTTACACTTGAGGATTTGGCTGACTATCCGTGTCTTGCTTTCCAACAGGGCGAGCATAATTCGTTCTATTATGCAGAGGAGGCATTGAGCACATATAAATATAAAAGGTTAATACGTGCGAATGACAGAGCAACCATGCTTAATCTTATGGTTGGCCTAAACGGATATACCCTATGTTCGGGAATTATCTGCGAGGACTTAAACGGTGAGAATTACTGTGTTGTAAAGCTTAAGTCTGATGAGAGGATGCGCATAGGTTATATTACCCGCAAGAATTCATCTATAAGTGATATAGGCAAAAGATATATAGAAGAACTTTCCAAGTATAAGGATAAAGTCTTGGATTAAATTTATTGGTTTTGGAGGTAGGTTATGCCACGAGGAATGTCAACAAAATGCGTTCATCTTGAGGAAGATGAGGGGTGTGTAAAAAATTATGGTGCAATAAGCTTTCCTATTTATCAGACTGCTACATATGCACATGAGGGCGTTGGAAGAAGTACCGGATATGATTACAGCCGTCTTTCCAATCCGACCAGAGAACATTTGGAGAAGGTTGTTGCTTCTCTTGAATACGGAACAAGTGCAGTGGCTTTATCGTCGGGTATGGCTGCGATTGCACTTTTTATGGAACTTTTTAAGCCGGGAGATCATCTTATTATTGATTCGGATTTGTATGGCGGAAGTATAAGATTATTCAACAATATATCAGTTAAGAACGGTATAAGTTTTTCGAGGATAGACTGTTATAAGGATGATATAGAAAGCTATATTAATGATAATACAAAAGCCATATATATAGAGACTCCGACCAATCCTATGATGAATGTTACCGACATAGAAGCGGTATCAAAGATTGCGAAAAAACATAATATTTTACTTGTGGTTGACAATACCTTCCTTACCCCGTATCTGCAGAATCCGCTTGTGCTTGGTGCAGATATTGTAATACACAGCGGTACGAAGTATCTCGGCGGACACAATGATACTCTGGCAGGATTCATAATAACTAAGGATAAGGAGCTTGATACAAGGTTTAAGTTCCTGCTTAATACCATTGGCTCGAGTATATCACCCTTTGACAGCTGGCTGATAGACAGAGGCATTAAAACCCTGAGCGTTCGTATGGAAAAATCCGAGAAGAATGCAGAGCACATTGCCAAGTGGCTTAAAAATCAGGAGCTTGTAACTAAGGTTATATATCCGGGACTTCCGGAACATCCGGGCTATGAGATAATGAAGAAGCAGAGTCGTGGCTTCGGAGCAATGATTACATTTCAGGTGGTAAGCAAGGAGGTTGCTCTTGCCATACTTGAGAAGGTTAAAATGATTAAATATGCGGAAAGTCTCGGCGGTGTAGAGACACTCATTACCTATCCGACTACACAGACACACGCAGATGTACCTAAGGAAATCCGTGAGAAGAATGGTATAACCGAATCTACGATACGAGTATCCGTCGGTATTGAGGATGTAGAGGATCTGATAGGCGAGTTGGACAGAGTATTCACAGAGATACAGGAGGAGACAGATGGCTGAGAGAAATCTTGATTTTGATACTGTCGTTGAAAGAAAGGATACAAAATCACTGAAATATGACTTTGCTGTAGAAAGAAATATGCCGGAGGATGTATTTCCTCTATGGGTTGCAGACATGGATTTTAAGACATCAAGTTATATACAGGATGCACTTGCAGCTTTGGTTGAACACGGGATATTCGGCTACAGCGAGGTTAAGACCCCTTACTTTGAAGCAATAAGGGGGTGGATGAAAAAACACCATAACTGGGATATCAGGGAGGAATGGCTGATAAAAACTCCCGGTATAGTATTCGCCCTTGCCATGACCGTAAAAGCATTTACGGAAGTTGGAGAGGGCGTTTTGATACAGTCGCCGGTTTATTATCCTTTTTTTGAAGTGATTGGGGATAATGGAAGAAAGGTCGTAAGTAATGACCTGATTATGGGAGAGGACAGAAGATATCATATTGATTTCGAAGATTTTGAGAAGAAGATAGTTGATGAACACATTAAGCTTTTTTTACTATGTAATCCTCATAATCCGGGTGCAAGAGTATGGACTAAGGAAGAGCTTGAGCATATGGGAGACATATGCCTTAAGCATAATGTTATAGTGGTAAGTGATGAAATACATCAGGATTTTACCTTTGATGGAATAAAGCATGTGGTGTTTGCGGATATAAAGAAGGAATTTGCTGATATAACCATCACCTGTACTTCGCCGAGTAAGACCTTCAACCTTGCTTCAACCCAGATATCTAATATTTTTATATCCGACCAAAACTTAAGGAAGGCGTTTAAGAAGCAGGTAGATGCTGCCGGCTACAGCCAGTGTAACATAATGGGTCTTGTGGCGGGAGAAGCAGCATATTTATATGGAGAGGAATGGTATGAGAAGGTTAAGGACTACATCTGGGAAAATGTCAAATTCACTGAGGAGTATGTTGAAAAATATCTGCCGGGTGTAACTATGACGAAGCAGGAGGGTACATATCTTGTGTGGCTTGACTTTAGGGGAACAGGACTTGAAGACCATGAGGTAAACAGGCGCATAATACATGAAGCAAAGCTGTGGCTGGATTCGGGAGCTATATTCGGTCGTACAGGATTAGGGTTTCAGAGAATAAACGTAGCTTGTCCGAAAAGTGTACTGGAATATGCTTTAGACAGGATAAGGAGTGTGATATAAGTTTAACTTATATCAGGTTAAAGAAAGTTCCGATAACCTAAGCGACGAATTATTTTAAAAATACTATTGACAAAGTCGAATAATAGGAATACAATAAATGCATACTAATCCTACTAAACAAGTAGGGATTATAGGAAAAGCAAAAGACAATAGAAAGAAGTAGAGTTTTGAAAGGAGATTTATTATGAGTCAGATTAAAGAAAGTGCATTGGAATTAATAGGAGGAACTCCTATACTTAAGTTAAATGGATATACCAAGAAAAAGGGGATAAGCAATGCTACTATATTGGCAAAGCTTGAGTATTTGAACCCTGCCGGTTCTGTAAAGGACAGAATCGCACTTGCTATGATTGAGGATGCTGAGAAGAAGGGCGAGTTAAAGCCGGGGGCTACCATTATAGAGCCTACCAGTGGTAATACAGGTATCGGTTTGGCAGCTGTTGCAGCAGCTAAGGGATACAAAGCCGTTCTTACTCTTCCTGATACAATGAGCGTTGAGAGAAGAAATCTTCTTAAGGCTTATGGAGCTGAATTAGTGCTTACTGAGGGCGCTAAGGGTATGAAGGGAGCTATCGCTAAGGCTGAAGAGCTTAAGGAAGCTACACCCGGTTCAATCATACTCGGTCAGTTCGTTAATCCTGCAAACCCTGCAATTCATAAGGCTACAACAGGTCCGGAGATCTGGGAGCAGACTGACGGAAAGGTTGATATATTTGTAGCCGGTGTAGGTACAGGTGGTACCGTAACAGGTGTTGGCGAGTATCTTAAAGAGAAAAATCCTAATGTTAAGGTAGTTGCCGTAGAGCCTGCAGGAAGCCCTGTTCTTTCAACAGGTACACCGGGTGCTCACAAGATTCAGGGTATTGGTGCAGGATTTGTACCTGATGTACTTAATACTAAGATTTATGATGAGGTTATCGCTATAGAAAATGACGATGCATTTGCAGAGGGCAGAGCTTTTGCCGTAAGCGAGGGTATTCTGGTAGGTATCTCATCAGGTGCGGCACTTAAGGCGGCTGCAATCTTAGCAGAGAGACCTGAGAATGCAGGAAAGACAATCGTTGCATTACTTCCTGATTCAGGTGACCGTTACTTATCAACTCCACTTTTCAGTAACAACTAATAAGTAACCAAAACTAAGTATTCATAATAGATGCCAGAGGTTATTTAAGCCTCTGGCATTTCTAACAAGGATGGCGCCATGGCCGCTGGTATGGCATAGGTTTGCAAAACCGAAGATGGTGGTTCGAATCCGCCTGGTGCCGCTAAAA